>NZ_JBREBQ010000041.1:0-21173 GCF_052906625.1 Geobacillus sp. CCR
AGTTTGCCGCCCGCTTCCTTCAGATTCTGCGTCGCCGCAGACACCCTTGCGTTAAGCTAACTGCTACTTCTGCCTTCGCAGTTCGGGACTTTCACCCTATAGACTGCACCCATGCCGGGCGCACACGAGAAAAGGCAGACGCCCCCGTCTGCCTTACAAACGCAACTCCTCCTCTTCGGCGCCTGCCGCCTCCTCCTCTTTGCTCGGCTCTTTTTTTGCCACTTCCAGCGATTTCACATGATGGCCATCCATTTCCTTCACCGTAAACAAGTAGCCATCGATTTCTACACTCTCGCCTGGTTTGATATCATAATGCTTCGTTAAAATCCAGCCGCCGATCGTATCGACGTCATCATCGTCAATGTCCAGCCCAAGCAAATCATTCACTTCGCTGATCAACACTTTGCCATCCAAGATCAATCGATCGTCTATTTTTTGAATCAGCGGCGTTTCATCAATATCAAACTCATCTTGGATTTCGCCAACGATTTCTTCCAAAATGTCCTCGACTGTAACCAGTCCAGACGTGCCGCCGTATTCATCGACCAAAATCGCCATATGGATGCGTTCTTTTTGCATTTTGACCAACAAATCGTGAATGGCGATCGATTCAATCACTTGAATGATCGGGCGGATATAGTCTTTCATCTGCTTTTCGTTGGACGGATTGGCAATAAAGTCCGTAAACACCTCTTTCACGTTGATGAGTCCAAGCACATGGTCTTTATCGCCGTCAATGACCGGATAGCGCGTATACTTTTCTTCGCGAATGATGTCCAAGTTTTCCTTGACGCTTTTGTTAATATCGAGCGCCACAATTTCTTTGCGCGGCACCATAATTTCTTTCGCTATGCGGTCGTCAAAACGAAAAATGTTATTGACATAGCGGTACTCTGACTGATTGATCTCCCCGCTTTTGTAGCTTTCTGATAAAATGAGGCGCAACTCCTCCTCAGAGTGGGCGATTTCATGCTCCGCCACCGGCCTGAGGCCAAACAGGCGCGTCACGAGCCGCGCAGAGTTGTTGAGCGTCCAAATGAACGGATACATGATTTTGTAAAACCAGATGAGCGGCTGAGCCGTAAACAGCGTAATCGCTTCCGCCTTATGAATGGCAAACGTCTTCGGCGCTAATTCACCGACGACGACATGCAAAAAGGTGATGAGCGAAAACGAAATGATAAACGCTAAAAAGTGGGAGACGGATTCCGATAAATGGAGGCGTTCAAACAGCGGCAGCAACATCCGCGCCACCGTCGGCTCCCCAAGCCAGCCAAGGCCAAGCGAGGTGAGCGTAATGCCGAGCTGGTTCGCCGATAAATAGCCGTCCAAATTCGAAATCACTTTTTTCGCCGCGACCGCCCGTCGATTCCCTTCATTGACAAGCTGATCGATGCGCGAGCTGCGCACCTTGACGATCGCAAATTCAGAAGCGACAAAAAAGGCGGTGCAAGCGATGAGAAACGCCACCAACAGCAAACTGGCTATATCCAATTCGTCTCCGAGCGCGGATGAAGCGCCCAGGTTACACCTCCTGCACACAAAAGTTTCCATTGCAGCTGATAGACGATGATGCCGCTGGGCCGCCTTAGGCGGCCCAATATGTTACGATTCCTCATTATTGTTCCCTTGGGTGAAAATGAGCACATATTTCAGCAGCTCAAACACGGCAATCAACGTTGCCGCGACGTATGTCAGCGCCGCCGCGCCAAGCACTTTGTTTACGCCGCGCGCTTCATTTGGGGCGATCAACCCTTCAGCCAGCATAAACCGCTTCGCCCGTGCGCTCGCGTTGAACTCCACCGGCAAGGTAATGATTTGGAAGGCCACCGCCAGCGAGAAAAACAAAATGCCGAGTCCAATCAGCGAAAATTGATGGAGCACAAATCCAACGAGCAACAACAACGGCGCAACGCCCGAAGCGAAGTTCACAATCGGAAACATCCGGTGGCGAAGGACGAGCGCAGCGTAGCCTTGCTGGTGTTGAACGGCATGGCCAACCTCGTGGGCGGCAACGGAAATGGAAGCGATTGAACGCCCATAAAAGACCGGCTCCGACAAACGGACCGTGCGGGAAATCGGATCATAATGGTCGGACAATCTCCCTGGCACGACCTCCACCGGCACATGGTGCAGCCCGTGGCGGTCTAAAATCATGCGCGCCACTTCCGCCCCCGTCAACCCCGATGAGGCTGGAACTTCAGACCAGGCATTGAAATTGCTTGATACCTTCCATTGCGCCCAAAGCGATATCAGGAAGGCGATAAAAATGAAAATATCCATCGGATGGAATAGCATCACAGCACCCTCCGTTTTTTCAATGTTCATCAAATGTGTATACTATTATTTATTGTACTTGCTCACCTTTTCATACGTCAAACGGCCCGCTCCGGTTTCAAAAAAAAACAGCGCCTGCATCGAGGCGCTATTTGGCTGATGGGGACATCAAAAATTGAAATTGTCTGGGTCAGGACCGACCCGTTTGTTCAAGTTCAACGCGTCGATCTGTTTCATTTCTTCGTCGGTCAGCGAGAAATCAAAAATATCAGCGTTTTCCTTGATCCGCGCCGGCGTCACCGACTTCGGGATCGTCACAACGCCGTGTTGCAAATCCCAGCGCAACACCACCTGCGCCGGCGTTTTCCCGTACTTGCGCCCAATGTCAATGATCGTCGGTTCGCTTAAAATTTCCCCGCGCATGAGCGGCGACCATGCTTCAAGCTGGATGCCGTTTTCCCGGCAAAACGTAAGCAACTCTTTTTGCGTCAGGCGCGGGTGATACTCGACTTGGTTGACCATCGGCTTGATTTCACAATCCGCCAGTACATCTTGCAAATGGTGGATATGGAAATTGCTTACGCCGATCGCGCGCACATAACCGTCTTTATACAACTTTTCCAGCGCCTTGTACGTCTCTTTATACTTCCCTTTCACCGGCCAGTGGACCAAATACAAGTCGACATAATCGAACCCGAGTTTTTTCAAACTTTTGTCAAACGCCTTCAGCGTCGTCTCATACCCTTGATCGGTGTTCCATACTTTCGTTGTCACGAACACTTGTTCGCGAGGAATGCCGGATTCGCGGATCGCTCGACCGACACCTTCT
The DNA here is from genome assembly GCF_052906625.1 of Geobacillus sp. CCR. Lineage (NCBI taxonomy): Bacteria > Bacillati > Bacillota > Bacilli > Caryophanales > Anoxybacillaceae > Geobacillus > Geobacillus sp. CCR. Next base: position 3,107 of record NZ_JBREBQ010000041.1, read on the forward strand.
TCGTTTTCATAAAAAGCGGCTGTATCGACATGGCGGTAGCCGATCTCGAGCGCGGTGCGCACCGCGCTTCTTACTTCCTCCCCTTCTTTGACTTTATAAACGCCAAGGCCGACCCAAGGCATTTTCACCCCGTTATGCAAAGTGGCGCAATCTTGCAGGCCGTTCATATCCTCTCCTCCTCGAGCGTCATTATAGTTTCATTATGGGAAAAGAGGGAAAGAAAATCAAAATATATGCTTGCTCTCCTTTCTCACTTCCCCACGTCCCTCTTGTTCTTTCTTTAGGGGAAAATCAACGCAAAAACGAGGGGAAACGTTCCCCTCGCGCTGTCATTGCATTCCTTTTTTCATCCATTCGGCGATTTGCAGCGTGCGGCTCCTTTCCCGACGCAGTCAGAAACATGCGAACGGAAAAGCTGTCAATTGGACTTGCAGATCGGCTCCTGACTCTTATTTGGCCACGCTCATCGAGGCGCGCTCCACTTCAGCTTCGTTCGGATGAAACTCGTTTTCCATTTTCGAAACAACCACTGTCGCTACAGCATTGCCGATAATATTCGTAATCGCCCGCGCTTCCGACATGAAGCGGTCAACCCCAAGCAACAAGGCGATGCCTTCGACCGGGATCATCGGGAACGCCGCCAAAGTCGCTGCCAACGTAATGAATCCCGAACCGGTAACCCCTGCTGCCCCTTTCGAGGTGAGCATTAATACGCCAAGCAACGTCAGCTCTTGCCAAATGGTTAAATCAATGCCGTACGCTTGGGCGATGAAAATGGCTGCCATCGACAGGTAAATCGATGTGCCGTCTAGGTTAAACGAATACCCTGTCGGAACGACAAGACCAACAACCGATTTCGAGCACCCGTATTTTTCCAAACGTTCCATTAGCCGCGGCAGCGCTGATTCAGACGAAGACGTGCCCAAAACAAGCAACAGTTCCTCTTTGATATAAGCGAGAAACTTAAAGATGTTAAACCCATAAAACTTGGCAATCCCGCCAAGCACGACGAAAATGAAGAGCGCCATCGTAATGTAAACAGAACCCATCAATTTACCGAGCGACACGAGCGATCCGAGGCCGAACGTGCCGATCGTGTACGCCATCGCGCCGAACGCGGCGATCGGCGACACCTTCATAACCATGTTGACGACGCCGAAGAAAATTTCTGCCAGCCGTTCAAACAAGGAAATCACTGGTTTTGCTTTTTCCCCAAGCGCGGCAGCCGCTAAACCGAACAACACGGCGAAGAAGAGCACCGGAAGCAGTTGGCCGCTCGCCATCGCGGCAACGACGTTGTCGGGAATGATGCTTAAAATGAAGTCAACAAAACCGTGGCTTGTTTCTTCCGCTTGTTTCGTGTATTGTGAAATGTCGCCGCCTTTTACTGCATCGGTATGAAACCCAACCCCTGGTTTGACAAGGTTGACGACGACAATCCCGATCGCCAACGCAAACGTCGTGACAATTTCAAAATAAATGAGCGCCTTGCCGCCGATGCGGCCGACCTTTTTCAAGTCGCCCATATTGCCGATTCCGATGACGACGGTGAAGAAAATGATCGGGGCGATCACCATTTTAATCAGCTTAATAAATCCGTCTGCCAATACTTTTAACTTCGCTCCGAATTCTGGAAATAGAAATCCGACAATGATCCCTAAAATAATGCCGATGATGACTTGCACCGTCAAGTTTTTCAGTTTTCTCCGCATTTCTCCCACTCCTTTCGATATATTGGCAACGCTTTCAACATTATCATAAAGAAAAATCGTTGAAATCAAAATATTATGGTGATAATGGTCGTTTTGGTCTTTTTGGTCTTGACCTTTTTTGCTGTTCAAAAACAAAAAAGCTTCCGCCCGCGGAAGCCTATTACGATCCTCTAATTTCATTCAAAAGCCCGGAACCAAACTGCCTCGTAAACTCGTCGTACAGCGGGGCGAACTTCTGCTCCCATTTCCGTTTCTCCTCTTCCGACAGCCGGTAAAGGAAGACATCTTCACGCCGCTCGAGCTGCTTGAGCTCCCGTTCGTTTTGCTCTTTCGACTGCTCTAAATTCCAACGCGTCGCTTCAGCCATCGCTTCAGTTATTTTTTGCTGGATGTCTTTCGGCAAACTGTCCCAAAATGACTGATTCATCATGACTGCGTACCCGAGATACCCGTGATTGCTGATTGTAATATACGGTTGAAATTTGTAAAACCCTTTCGAATAAATATTAGAAATCGTATTTTCCTGCCCATCAAACTTATGCTGTTCAAGCTCCTGATAAACGCGGTCAAATGAAACAGCAACCGGTTCACCGCCAAGCAAACGAAACTGCTTTTCAATCACTTCGCTCGGCATAATGCGAAAACGCAAGCCGCGAAAATCGTCAGGGGCGATGAGCGGACGGGTTGTGCTCATCATTTGCTTAAATCCATTGCTCCAAAACGCCAGTCCTTTAATTCCTTTTGCCTCCAGCATCCGAAGCAGCTCGGCGCCCACTTTTCCAGTAAACACGCGGCGCACGTCGTCCTCATCGCGGAACAAAAACGGCAAATCGAGCACTTGCCATTCGGGGACAAGCTCTGTCACCTTTGAAAATGATGGCGCGATCATTTGCACGTCGCCGCGCAACAGCGCATCAAGCTCTTCCCCATCCGAATAAAGCGAGCCGTTCGGGAACACTTCGACTTTGACGCGGCCGTTTGTTTTTTGCTCGACGAGCTCGGCAAACTTTTGCGCCGCCAACCCTTTTGGCGTATTCTCTGCTACGACATGGCTGAAATAAATAATGATTTGCTTTTTCAACCCCTTTTGCTCGTCGTCATAAACAAGTGGTTCACGTCCCAGTTGACGGCTAGCTGCCCAGCCGACCAGACCGAGGCCGACAAACAAAAGGATTGTCCATGCTCTCCACTTTTTCCCCATTGTTCACACCATTCTTCCATCCTATTGCTAAAATTGCACTCCAACGGAATGCTCCCCGCCGACTCGAATCATTGAAGCAAAAAAGCGGCTGGAGCTCACGGATTCGGTTTGAAAGCAGCAATCGCCACGCCTTACGTATGCCCCATCTTCTATGCTGGCGGGCAGAATATTTGTTCCCCACCGCCATTTTACACCTTTCGTTTCTTTCCATTCAAGAAGATTTGGTATAATGAAAAAAAACGTTGATTTATTCCTTTCCCGATTCATATGGCATGTTCAACAGCAATCATGATTGCCAAAAAGGAGTTCCGCCATGAACCGGCTGCCGATTCGCTGGAAAATTACGATTTTGATTTTCGCCATCGTCAGCTTTTCCATGTTGCTGAGCGGTGTATTCATCATCAGCGACTTTTTCCATACAAAGGAGGAGGAACTCAGCCAGCGCGCCTTGCTAACCGCGCGCACCGTCTCCGAGATGCCCGAAGTCAGACGCCATATTGTCGAAAACAAACAAAGCCGGGCGCTGATCAATCCGGTCGTCGAGCGGGTGCGCGTCATTCACAGCGCCGACTATATCGTCGTTCTCGATATGAACAAAGTGCGCCTCTCCCATCCGCTTCCTGCGATGATCGGCACGATCTCCCGCGGTGCTGATGAGGGGCCGGCGTTTGCCGAACATACGTACACTTCCAAAGCCCGCGGGGAAATCGGGACAGTGGTTCGCGCCTTCGTTCCCATTATGAACAGCGATCACGAACAAATTGGCGTCGTCATCGCCGCCTACCGGTTGCCGACGTTTTTTGAAGCCATTGATTCTTTGAAAGAAGAAGCTGCTGTAGCGGTCGTTTTGTCGCTCGTTGTCGGTGGAATTGGCGCATGGCTGCTCGCCTCCCATATCAAGCGGCAAATGTTTGAGCTGGAACCGCATGAGATCGCCAAGCTGCTGATCGAACGGACGGAAGCGTTTAACGCCATGCATGAAGGCGTCATCGCCATTGACAGCGATGAAAAAATTACCATCTTCAACGACCGGGCAAAACAAATGCTCGGCGTCAAAGGGGATGTCATCGGCCGATCGATCCGTTCCATCATTCCGGACACACACCTTCCGGAAATCTTGGAAGTAAACAAGCCGATTTACAATAAGGAGTTGCAGATCGGCAATTTAACGATTTGGAGCAACCGCATCCCGATCAAAGTCAACGGAAAAACGGTCGGCGCCATCGCCATTTTCCAAGACCGGACGGAAGTGAAACGGCTGGCCGAAGAATTGACGGGCGTAAAGGCGTTTGTCCACGCCTTGCGCGTGCAAAATCATGAATACATGAACAAACTTCATACGATCGCCGGCCTTATTCAGCTCGGCCATATTGAAAAAGCGCTCGAGTACGTGTTCCAAGTTACAGAGGAACAAGCAGAACTGACGCAGTTTTTAAGCCGCAACATCAAGGACGAAAGCATTTCTGGATTGCTCTTAAGCAAAATCCGCCGCGGCAAGGAGCTCGGCATCCGCGTGACAATCGACCGGCACAGCCGGCTGCACCGCTTTCCGCCGCATCTCGATCACCATGATTTTGTTGTTCTCCTTGGCAATTTAATTGAAAACGCCTTCGATGCCTTTCGCGGCGTAACCGACCGGGAAAAAGAAATTTACGTCAGCCTTGAACAAAATGAAGAAATTTGTTCCCTCTCGGTCGAAGACAACGGCCAAGGCATTGCTCGCGAGCATATTGACCGCATTTTTGATGAAGGCTTTTCAACCAAAGGGGAAAACGGACGCGGCATCGGCTTGTATTTGGTGAAGCAAATTGTGGAAAAGGGAAACGGGCGCATCGATGTGCAGTCGGAGGAAGGGAAAGGAACGGTGTTTACTGTTACCTTTGATATGTGACTACCCATTCATGCAGCGGCGGCCGCGAAAGACACTCCCGTCGAGACGAAGGAGGAAAAGGCTATGTATCGCGTGTTGTTGATCGAGGATGACCCGATGGTGCAAGAAGTGAACCGGCAAATGATTGAACAAGTGGACGGCTTCACCGTCATCGGCCTCGCTCGAAACGGTGAAGAAGGACTCCACCTCATTCACGAGCTCCGTCCGGATTTAGCGATGATTGATATTTACATGCCGCAGCTGGACGGCCTTGAAACATTAAAACAAATCCGCGCCCGCGGCCATGAAGTTGATATCATCGCCATTACCGCGGCGAGCGACATTGAAACGGTGCGCCGCGTCCTGCAAAACGGCGCCTTCGATTACATTGTGAAACCGTTTAAATTTGAACGGCTCAAACAGGCGTTGGAAAATTATCGGACGTTCCGCCGGTCGCTTGCGGAAAAGGAATCGCTCACCCAGGTGGAACTCGATGCCCTAAGGCGGGCGACTGAACAACCGGCCGGACCGTCCTCCGAGCTTCCGAAAGGACTGAATGAGGTAACATTGGAAAAAGTGATCGCCTATTTGCGTCAACACCGCTTCCCCGTTTCCGCCGAGGAAGTGGCCGAAGGAGTCGGCATCGCCCGCGTCACCGCCCGCCGCTATTTGGAGTACCTTGAGAAAACGGGAAAAGTCGTGCTCGATGTTCAATACGGCGGCGTCGGACGCCCAGTGAATCGGTACCATCTGAAAGCAACATAACACGATGCCGTTTCGAGCGGCTTCAAGCTGGTTGTCAGAGACGGAAAGCCAGGCCCTATTATGCCGTATCCCGCACCAGCAACCGGGCAGGCAGCTCTTCCTGCTTTCGCGTCACATTGCCTGTCTCCAGCCAATGATGAATCAAGCGAAACGCTTTCCCTCCCAGCTGAAAATGTGGCAAAGCGACGGTGTAAACAGCAAGAAAATCGTGCTCTCTGACATGTTCGCATAAAACGATGGGACCGTCTTCCTGATAAGCGGCAAACGCCTCCCAGCCCACTTCGCGGGAGCACACGATCAGCCCATCCATTTGCCTCATCCGCAGCCGCTCTAACGCCTCGAGTTCCCTCTCCACGTCATAATTCGTCTGAACCAAAAGCAGTTGGTAGCCATAACGGAGCGCCTCTTTGGGTATACCTCCCATTATCGCAGAAAAATAAGGATGATGAATGTACGGAAGCATAACGCCGACAATCGCTGCCCTTCCTTTCGCCAAATGGACGGCCTGAATATTTTTCGTGTAATTGAGCTTCTCCACTGCTTCCCAACCGTCTTCCGCTTTTCCTCGCTCACATACGGATATCCGTTCAACACCCTTGATACAGCAGCCACCGATACGCCTGCCTCTTTCGCCAAGTCACGGATATTGGCCATATTCACACACTCCCTAAAAAAGACTTGCCTTGAAACGCGTTTCATACATTATTGTGGATCCTGCCATCTAGTATACATGAGGAGGGGGACAACATGCTTTACGGATTTGCTTCACTCGTTCTGCTCGTCGCCGCTGTTTGGGGCGGGGCGCATATCGCCTTGCACGTCAAACAACGTGCAAAAACAAACAAGCAGAAAAAATAGGGAAACCATTCTGTTTGTTTCCACCGTTTCAATTGGTATAATGGGGAGTATATGGAACGTAAGGAGGAATGAACATGACTCGATACTGGAAACTGTTGTTCTCTCTCGCTGTCGCCTCCGCCTTGCTGGTTGGCTGCGGAATGAAAGCGCAGGAGTCAGCAACAAAAGCAACGAAAGAACAACAGCCAGCCGCCTCAAGAGAAACGTCCGCCAATGTGCAGCCGCCAAACGAAAAGCAAGCTTCTTCCGGCCAATCGGATGCGGCGGCGAGTAGACAAGCAGCCGCAAAGGAAGAAACCTCCGGGCAGCCGCCCGCTGACGAAGAGCAACCTGCCTCTTCGCAGCCAACGACTTCTTTGTCCTATCGGACAGGAAACCAAACCATCACCGAAACAGCGACGCTGCAAACGAGCGACAATCAACATTTTTCCCTCTATGTTTTGGAAGGGTGGACGCTTGACGCCGAAGAACCGAGTGCCGATGTCCTGCTTCATGGCGACGCATTCGCCCGCATCCGCTTGCTTTCTCCGGGTGAAACAAACTATGAACAACTAGCGAAAGAACATGCCCAAGCAGTCGACGCCAACGCCGCCCGCCAACAAACGGACGGGTTGCCTAAGCCGTTCACTGATGCGGTTTGGTACACCGCCCAAACAGACGGCGTCACGGTTCATGTCATCGCCAGCGCCCAACCGACGCCGATGCTATTGACCGTACACGCTCCAAGCAGCGAAGACGTGCTTGGCGCCGTGCTCGCCATGGTTGCTACATTACAAAAGCAATAACGTATCCAACGGGGAAGGAAACCGCTCTTCCCCGCTTCCAAAAAAAAAGAAATCCCCCTTCCAGCCAACAAGAGGATCAAACAAGCTGCTTGCTCTCTTCTTTGCGGAAAAATGTTTTCATCGCGTGGAACACATCCGATTTTTGCTTCAAAATATAGTAGCGGAACTTTTCATCCTTAATATTGCGATACGCCGACATGAGCGTGGAATGGCGATTGTACTGGTTGACTTCCCCATACCCAAACATGTTCGATACTTTCATCAGCTCCTGAACAAGCTTCACGCAGCGGGCATTGTCCGATGTCAGGTTGTCGCCGTCCGAGAAGTGGAACGGATAAATGTTGTAGCGCGACGGTGGATATTTTGTCTCAATGAGTTCAAGCGCCTTGCGGTAGGCTGATGAGCAAATCGTTCCACCGCTTTCCCCTTTCGTGAAAAACTCCTCCTCACTGACGACTTTTGCTTCCGTATGATGGGCGATAAAGGCGATGTCCACTGTTTCGTATTTCGTGCGCAAAAAGCGGGTCATCCAGAAGAAAAAGCTGCGTGCCATATATTTTTCCCACATGCCCATCGATCCGCTTGTGTCCATCATCGCCAAGACGACCGCCTTCGATTCTGGTTTGACGACTTCGTTCCACGTTTTAAACTTCAAATCTTCACGGTAAATCGGATAAAAGCCTGGTTTGCCGTTCATGGCATTGCGCTTGAAGGCAGCGAGCATCGTCCGCTTCTTATCGATATTCCCCATCAGCCCGGTGCGGCGGATGTCGTTAAATTCGATATGTTGGGTTACATTTTGATCCAGCTCTTTTCGTTGCAAGTTGGGCAGCTCCAATTGGCTAAAGAACGCTTCCTCAATCTCCATCAGCGACACTTCAGCTTCGTAATAATCTTGGCCCGGCAAATCGCCAGCACCTTGGCCTTTTCCTGGCCCCTGCCCCTCCCCGCTTCCGTCTCGGGCCACCACATCACCGACTTGGCTGTCTCCATTTCCTTGGCCGACGTGTTTGTTTTTCTCATAATTGTAGCGGATTTTGTATTCATCGAGCGAGCGGATCGGAATTTTAATCACATCGCGCCCGTTGGACATGATAATGCTTTCTTCCGTAATTAAGTCGGGCAAATTGTTTTTGATCGCTTCCTTCACTTTTTCTTGATGGCGCTTTTGATCATCATATCCTTTGCGGTGGAGGGACCAGTCTTCCTTCGATACAACAAAATTCCCCTTCATGTTTTCCCCTCCTTTGAAAAAATCATTTTCACACTTTTCGCTTTCCCGCATATACTTATGTTGGCGTCATCAAAACGGGCCATCACTATGCCAAGTTGGTTTATTTTATCGTATGCAAAAATTCAAAATAATTGACCAATGAATGAGGAAAATAGAAAAGTAGACAAGCCCGATTATCAGCTTCGCGCCCTCTTGTTCTCTTCCTTTTAGCGAAGCTCGCTGCGTCGTCTTTGCTCGACCCTCCCTGTGCAACTCGGTCAGACAGAGGAGGAGGATAAAAAAAGCATGCCTCAGCGCTTGAGGCATGCCTAGCGGTTCAACAAGCTGCCGACATAGCGGAGCAATTCGTTGGCTGACGTGGAGTTGTACCCGTATTCATCAATGAGGCGGGCGACGACTTCGTTAATTTTTTTCAACTGCTGCTCATCCGGTGTTTTCGTCGACGTTGTAATTTTCACAATATCTTTTAGATCAGCGAACAGTTTTTTCTGGATTGCCTCGCGCAGCCGTTCATGCGAGTTGTAATCAAATCGCTGCCCTTTGCGCGCATAGGCGGAAATGCGGATTAAAATTTCTTCACGAAACGCTTTTTTCGCATTTTCGGAAATGCCGATTTGTTCCTCGATCGAGCGCATCAGCTTTTCATCCGGATTCATTTCCTCGCCAGTGAGCGGATCGCGCAGTTTCGTCTTGTTGCAGTACGCCTCGACGTTGTCCAAATAGTTATCCATCAACGTTTTCGCCGACTCTTCATACGAATAGACGAACGCCTTTTGCACTTCTTGTTTGGCGATTTCGTCATATTCTTTACGCACAAGCGAAATGAAGTTCAAGTACCGCTCGCGGTCTTCCTTCGTGATCGACGGATGCTGATCCAACCCTTCTTTCAACGAACGAAGCACGTCAAGCGCATTGATCGACGGCACTCCTTTGCGAATGATGCAGGCAGAAATGCGGTTGATGACATAGCGTGGGTCGATGCCGCTCATCCCCTCGTCCGGATGCTCCTTTTTCAGCTCCTCCACATCGACCTCGCTGAATCCTTCGATCATTTCGCCATCATACAAGCGCATTTTCTTCAATAAATCCACATCCGGCCGCTTCGATTCTTTCAACCGCGTCAAAATCGTAAACATGGCCGCAATCCGCAACGTATGTGGAGCGATATGCACGTCGGCGACATCGCTTTCGCGGATCATTTTTTCGTAAATGCGCTCTTCTTCCGAGACGCGCAAGTTGTATGGAATCGGCATGACGATGATGCGCGAATGGAGCGCCTCGTTCTTTTTGTTGGCGATGAACGACCGATATTCCGTTTCGTTCGTATGAGCGATAATCAATTCGTCGGCGCTGATTAAAGCAAACCGCCCAGCCTTGAAATTGCCTTCTTGCGTCAGCGACAGCAAATGCCAAAGAAATTTTTCATCGCACTTTAACATCTCTTGAAATTCCATAATCCCGCGGTTGGCTTTGTTCAGCTCGCCGTCAAACCGGTACGCGCGCGGGTCGGACTCGGAGCCGTATTCCGCGATCGTTGAAAAATCGATGCTTCCCGTTAAATCGGCGATGTCTTGCGATTTTGGATCAGACGGACTGAACGTCCCGATGCCGACGCGGCGGTTTTCCGAGAAGAAAATGCGCTCCACTAGCACGTCTTCAATGCGTCCGCCGTACTCTTTCTCAAGCCGCATCATATTGAGCGGCGACAGCTCGCCTTCGATGCGAATGCCGTATTCGCGGTAAAAATCGTCGCGCAAATGGTGAGGAATGAGGTGAAGCGGATCTTCATGCATCGGGCACCCTTTAATGGCATACACCGCGCCGCGCTCTGTTTTTGAATACTCTTCAAGCCCACGCTTTAGCAAAGTCACAAGCGTCGACTTCCCGCCGCCAACTGGCCCCATCAGCAGCAAAATCCGTTTCCGCACATCAAGCCGCTTCGCCGCCGGGTGGAAATATTCCTCAACGAGCCGCTCAAGCGCCTCCTCAAGCCCGAACAGGTGCTGGCTGAAAAACTTATATCGTTTCCGCCCATTCACCTCTTCGACCCCAGCATCTTTGATCATATTATAAACACGCGAATGAGCCGACTGGGCCACCCACGGCTTTTCTTTTAAAATCTTTAAATACTCAGCAAACGTTCCTTCCCATTTCAACTTTTCTTCTTCTTCCCGATACCGGGCGATTTTTTGCAAAATATCCATAAAGGACCTCCTCACCCTTGGATGTCTAACAGCAAGATTATTACAATTTATGCGAGGATGTCCCGTATCATTCGCCGCAAAAAAAAATTTTGTCTCCTAACAACCAACTGCGGTCATTCACATGCTTGGCCATATTCGCTATAATAAAAGGGGAAACGCCTGCCACTTTCATTATGAAGGAGGAACAAACGATGCGCACTTTGCTTGTGCTAGGGGTTATCATTGCGTTTTTGACGGCCATTTTCACCGCTGGCTATGAAGACAAACCAGGCGTCAGACAATAAGACCAAAAAAACGACCTCCAGAGCGAAGGTCGTTTTTTTGTTTATGACAACCCATAAAACCGTTGTTGGCGCAACGCTTCGTACACTAAAATGGCCGCCGTGTTCGACAAGTTTAACGAGCGCACTTTGTCATTCATCGGGATGCGAAGGCAACGGTCCATATTGGCCTCAAGCAGCTCCTTCGGCAGTCCGGTCGTTTCACGGCCGAACACAAAGAAAATATGTTTTTCTGTATCGCTGAAATCAAACGAATCATAATACCGGCGCCCGAATTTCGTAATGAAATAAAACTCCCCTTCCGGAAAGCGGGCGAATAGTTCGTCAAGCGAGTCATAATACGAAATATTGACATACGGCCAATAATCAAGCCCGGCGCGCTTTAACATTTTATCATCCGTAGAAAAACCGAGCGGGCGGATCAAATGGAGCGACGTATCGGTTGCTGCGCACGTACGAGCGATGTTTCCAGTATTGGCTGGAATTTCTGGCTGGTATAGCACTACATGAAGCGGCATTTCCTTCACCTCAGCAACGTTTATTTGCGATCGATGATGTGAAAAAACTTATAGCGAATGTTCGGCGTATAGGCGCTTGAATCTTCATACGACCAATAGCGCATTCGGCTGTTTGTCGTATGGGCGTTCACAAGCGGCATCCCGTTCTGATCTTTCGCCACCACAATCGTTGAGTGGTCGAAGCGTCCGTCCCCTTGAAAATCATAACAGATGACATCACCTGCCATCAATTGCTCCGGCTCCGCCACTTCCACCGCCTGCAAGCCGATGCGCGACCCGCTCAAATACCAACGAAAAGCATGGGCCACAGCCCAGCTGTAACTCCAACTTCCGTTTTGACACCACCATCCCCTCGCCCGGTTCGGATAGCCCGTCATCGGCGCCCCGCCTGCATACAAGCATTGAGAGACAAAATTCGTGCAATCCACCGGAAACGACGGAAACACCGGGTTATGCCGATTCCACCACGTTTCCGCATACCGCACCGCCCGGGCGCGGTCATACTGGTAAGAAAGACGCTCCCCCGTCCATTGCTCTCGTTCGACGCGCGGCGCCTCCATATCCCTCCCCAACCGGTTGATCGGTTCATCAGTTACAAGCTCACCGCGAACAAAACAGGCGCATCGCTCCTCAACCTGTTCTTCTATATATAGTGAACCCCTTTGCTTAATTAAAAATTGATGGTGGGCAATATACATAACTTTCGCTTCCCGCTCGATGGTCTGCCTGCCGACAATTTGTCCCCGGATCGTGCAACGGACGATCTCCGCACCGCGCTTTTGGCAAAGCCGTTGCTTTCTTGCCGCCTCTTCGCTTCGGATATTGCTTTCCGACACAAACGAGCGGGCTCGCTCATCCAACCACGCGCGCAACTGTTTTTTCATGCTGCTTTCCACCACTTTCGTTTTTGTTACTACCTTATGTGGGGAAGCTGCGTTTTTTTCCCTATTCCTTTGCCTCAGCCAACAGTTTCAGTCCTTTTTCAATCTCAGCGATCACATCGGCATCCGCCTCCGTTTGCCGCGCGGCCTCCAAGTAAGGCTTAGCGCTTGGATCCCCGATTTTCCCGAGCGCCCACGCCGCCGTCCCGCGGATGACGGGACGGCTATCCTCTTTCAACAAACGCAGTAAGTGCGGCACCGCGGTTTGGTCTTTGTAATGGGCGAGCGCCAGAATGGCATTGCGCTGAATCGGCTTTTTCCCACGCCATGAACCCGCCATGGCCCCAAATGTTTCTTTAAATTCACGGTTGCTCATCTGAAGCAGCGGGATGAGCTTCGGCTTTACCGCTTCCGGATCCGGCTCGAATTCTGGATGCAAATGAAAGTCTTTCCCCTTATTTTCCGGGCAGACTTGCTGGCATGTATCGCAGCCGTACAGCCGGTTCCCGATTTTCTCCCGAAACTCGTCGGCTAAAAAGCCTTTCGTTTGCGTTAAAAAGGAAAGGCACCGCTGTGCGTTCAGTTGCCCCCCTTGCACAAGCGCCCCGGTCGGGCAGGCATCAATGCATTTCGTGCACGTGCCGCATCGGTTTTCAACCGGTTCATCAGGGGGAAATGGAATATTCGTAATCATTTCTCCCAAATACACATACGATCCAAACTCCGGTGTAATAATAGAGCAGTTCTTGCCGCTCCAACCGATCCCTGCTCGTTCCGCCACCGCCCGATCAGCGAGCTCTCCGGTATCCACCATCGAGCGAACGCGGGCATGGGGCACTTTGGCCAGCAAAAACTCCTCGAGCTGCTGCAAACGTTCCCGCAACACATCGTGGTAGTCCTTTCCCCATGAAGCGCGGCAAAAAACGCCGCGCCGTTCCGTCTTTGTCCCCCGCGGCGCATTTTTCATTTTAGACGGATAGGCAAGAGCAATGGCAATAATCGATTTTGCTTCCGGAAGAAGCAATGAAGGATTCGTCCGTTTCTCAATATCTGGTTCCTCAAAACCGGACTGATAGCCGAGCTCCTGCTGGCGGCGCAGCCGTTCCTTTAATTCAACAAACGGATCAGCGCTCGCAAATCCGATTTTATCAATGCCGATTGACCGACTGTACTCAATGACTTCCTGCTTTAATGCCATAACATCCATCGTTTTCCCTCCTTTCGTCATATATGGTAAAATGAAATCCGAGGTGATCAAGATGAAATGCGTGATATCAGAACAACTAAAGCAACGCCTTCCTTCTGGTAAATTCGGCGTCATCCGCTATCATCATATCGAGGTCAGCGATTCACCGCAAATGTTAAGGGGGAGGCTTGAGCTGTTTCAAGAATCTCTTTACATCGAGCTGCAGGAAAAGTCGATTGCCGACATCCCTGAGATGGTCGAATGGCGCCGTACTTTCAAACAAATCGGAACGGACCCAAGCCGCTATCGACCGTCAAGTGAAAGCCTGTACCGACGCATCCAGAAAAAAAGCTTCATTCCGCCTATCCATTCAGCGGCGGACATAAACAACTTTTTTTCACTCTATTATAAAATTCCGCTCGGCATCTATGATCTAGACCGCATCAACGGGACAGTGACGCTCACGATCGGCACGGAACAAGATGAATACATCGCGTTAAACGGCCGCACAGTCAACTTTGCCAACAAACTCGTCAGCAAAGATGAACGAGGGCCGTTTGGCAGTCCGATCGTCGATTCGGAGCGGACCGCCGTGACGAGAGAAACGAAAAACGCTTTGCAAATCGTTTACTTTCTCCCATCAACGCCAGAAGAAACCGCCAAGCGCCAGCTTCAAGCCATCCAAACGATGTTTGTGCAAATTCATGGCGGCGAAGCCGACGCCCAATTGTTCATTTGATCTTCCCCCCACTTTCCTGCTGTTGGAAACGGGGGACTCCCTCCCTACTTGAACTCTCTCCCACCTACGCTCACGCGTGGAAGTGGGGGTCTTCTCGGTTTAGGGTGATAAAGAAAAAAACGCAATGCCTCGTTCTTTAACGAAACGAAACACTGCGTTGTCCCCAACAATCATAACGTAATTTTAAAGCTAACGAGAGATATTATAACAGACTTCCACACGCATCGCAAGAAAAAAACGCAAAAATCGACAAAAGAAATTGTACAAAAGGGCACCAGAATCTCTGGTGCCAGCAACCAGTGACCCGTACGGGATTCGAACCCGTGTTACCGCCGTGAAAGGGCGGTGTCTTAACCACTTGACCAACGGGCCATTATGGCGGAGAAGGCGGGATTTGAACCCGCGCGCCGCAAAACTGCGACCTAACGGTTTAGCAAACCGTCCCCTTCAGCCACTTGGGTACTTCTCCAAAGAAATGGCTCCGCAAGTAGGATTCGAACCTACGACCTACCGGTTAACAGCCGGTTGCTCTACCGCTGAGCTATTGCGGAATGATGAATAACTATATGTTATGCTCATCTTCCAAATGTGCTCGTTGCCTCTTCCTCTGCCAGCTAATTCAAGGAAGCGAGATGCGTCGAGGCAACTCGCAGCGAATTCGAAGATGTGAAGCTCGTCGCTCCGATTTTGCTGTGGAACGATGGGGCATTGTTCGCCCATTATTATAGCGAATGACCCAAAAATATTCAATGGAAAATAATGGGCCTAAGTGGACTTGAACCACCGACCTCACGCTTATCAGGCGTGCGCTCTGACCAGCTGAGCTATAGGCCCATAAAAAGCGGGTGATGGGAATCGAACCCACGACATCAGCTTGGAAGGCTGAGGTTTTACCACTAAACTACACCCGCATATCATTTAGTTGAACATCCGCCACGCTGCTTCCATGCCCCTTCCTCTACCAGCTGATTCACAGAAGCCAGATGCGTCGGGGCAACTCGAAGCAGATTCGATGATGCAGATGCTCGTGGCTGAGGTTTTACCACTAAACTACACCCGCAAATATAGAATATAATGAAAAGGGCGACTAGTGGGAATCGAACCCACGCATGCCAGAGCCACAATCTGGTGCGTTAACCACTTCGCCATAGTCGCCTCGTTCTGGTGCCGGCTGCAGGACTTGAACCCGCAACCTACTGATTACAAGTCAGTTGCTCTACCAATTGAGCTAAGCCGGCATATTTAAAATTAGCTAGTGACTCATGTTGTCTGCCTGGTTGTGCCTCTTCCTCTGCAAGCTGATTCGAGGAAGCTGAGTGCGTCGAGGCAACTCGCAGCCAATTCGATGATGCCGATGCTCGTCTCTACCAATTGAGCTAAGCCGGCATATTTAAAATTAGCTAGTGACTCATGTTGTCTGCCTAGTTGTGCCTCTTCCTCTCCCAGCTAATTCGAGGAAGTCAAATGCTCGGTGTCCCTTCCTCTGCAAGCTTATTCAAAGAAGTGGGATGCGTCGGGACAACTCGCAGCAGATTCGACGATGCGAATGCTCGTCTCTACCAATTGAGCTAAGCCGGCACGATTTTAAAGTGCATGGCGGAGGAGGAGGGATTCGAACCCCCGCGCGCCTTGCGGCGCCTCTCGGTTTTCAAGACCGACCCCTTCAACCACTTGGGTACTCCTCCAAAAAAGCAACAATAATAATGGTGGACCTTGTAGGACTCGAACCTACGACCGGACGGTTATGAGCCGTCTGCTCTAACCAGCTGAGCTAAAGGTCCGATAATGGTGGCGGTGGAGGGGATCGAACCCCCGACCTCACGGGTATGAACCGTACGCTCTAGCCAGCTGAGCTACACCGCCAAATTTAAGTCAAAAGGTGGAGCCTATCGGGATCGAACCGATGACCTCCTGCTTGCAAAGCAGGCGCTCTCCCAGCTGAGCTAAGGCCCCATGATAAATCGGGAAGACAGGATTTGAACCTGCGACCTCACGGACCCGAACCGTGTGCTCTACCAAGCTGAGCTACTTCCCGACAAAACGCGCTCGAGAGGATTCGAACCCCTAACCTTCTGATCCGTAGTCAGATGCTCTATCCAATTGAGCTACGAGCGCACAAGTGCCGAGGGCCGGACTCGAACCGGCACGGTAGTTACCTACCCCAGGATTTTAAGTCCTGTGCGTCTGCCAATTCCGCCACCCCGGCGGAAGTGGAGCGGAAGACGGGGCTCGAACCCGCGACCCCCACCTTGGCAAGGTGGTGTTCTACCGCTGAACTACTTCCGCAAGACGATGAGCCATGGAGGACTCGAACCTCCGACCCTCTGATTAAAAGTCAGATGCTCTACCTACTGAGCTAATGGCTCATGGGTTCAATAACACTCCGAGACAACGATGTCCCTTCCTCTACTAGCATATTCGAAGATGTCAGATGCGTCGGGACAACTCGAAGCGAACTCGAAGATGTAGCGCTCGTTACTGAGCTAATGGCTCGCGGTTGCCGCCTTAATGGCTTAAGGGGTTATTAAGGAATAAGAATGCCGGCTGCAGGACTTGAACCCGCAACCTACTGATTACAAGTCAGTTGCTCTACCAATTGAGCTAAGCCGGCACATTTAAAATTAGTTAGTGACTCATGTTGTCTGCCTGGTTGTGCCTCTTCCTCTTCAAGCTCATTCAAGGAAGCCTTGTGCGTCGAGGCAACTCGCAACAGACTCGACGATGCGAATGTTCGTCGCTACCCATTGAACTAAGCCGGGGTGGTTTGAACATCTGACATGTCTGTGAACTACTCCCACTTAGCTTTGCATGAAGCGGGAACCTTCTTTCGGAACTATGATAAAAATGGTGGCTCGGGACGGAATCGAACCGCCGACACAAGGATTTTCAGTCCTTTGCTCTACCGACTGAGCTACCGAGCCATACCATATTTTTCGTGATTTTGGAACAATGGCGGTCCCGACGGGACTCGAACCCGCGATCTCCTGCGTGACAGGCAGGCATGTTAACCACTACACTACGGGACCAATTTTGGTTGCGGGGGCAGGATTTGAACCTGCGACCTTCGGGTTATGAGCCCGACGAGCTACCGGACTGCTCCACCCCGCGATGATGAGAAAGTAAGTTGATTTTCACAATGCTTTTAGTGTTGTTGTTCGTTGCCTCTTCCTCTACAAGCTGATTCAAAGACGCTCGATGCGTCGAGGCAACTCGAAGCGAATTCGATGAAGCAAAGGCTCGTTGCTCCACCCCGCGATGATGAGAAAGTAAGTCAGCTTTTATATTAAGATGGTGGAGGATGACGGGATCGAACCGCCGACCCCTTGCTTGTAAGGCAAGTGCTCTCCCAGCTGAGCTAATCCTCCACGAAATTGCCTAGCAGCGACCTACTCTTGCAGGGGCGCTGGCCCCAACTACCATCGGCGCTGGAGGGCTTAACTTCCGTGTTCGGGATGGGAACGGGTGTTTCCCCTCCGCCATAGCCACTAGGCAACAATGGACAAGTCTTATTATAAGGAAAGTTGACCTGTTGTCAAGACTTTTTCATTCCCTCAAAACTAGATAACCGTGCTCAGGAAGAAGCCGCTCGCCTGCGCTTTTCTTGGTTAAGCCCTCGATCGATTAGTATCCGTCAGCTCCACGTGTCGCCACGCTTCCACCTCGGACCTATCGACCTCGTCATCTTCGAGGGATCTTACCCGCTTCACGCGGTGGGAAATCTCATCTTGAGGGGGGCTTCACGCTTAGATGCTTTCAGCGCTTATCCCGTCCGCACATAGCTACCCAGCGGTGCCCCTGGCGGGACAACTGGTACACCAGCGGTGCGTCCATCC
>NZ_JBREBQ010000042.1:0-21023 GCF_052906625.1 Geobacillus sp. CCR
ATGGAAATCTTTGTCCGAAACAATTCACAAAAAATTTAGCACATTCCTTCAGAAAAGGGGAGAGGGCTTTCTGAAAGAATGTGCAAAAAAATGGGCGTTTTGTGCTGAAATAAAATGATAATTTACATTCCTTCCGTTTTCCGCGATTTTTCACGAAATCACCAGCCTTCCAGTTTCGAACATACTCGTTTTTAGTTAAGGGTATAGAGAGCGAAACAGCGGAGGAAAAAAGGTTTTTCCAAGGGCTCTCCCTCCTTTCCCGCCATGCGGGTGGGAGGAGGGTCAAATGTATTTGATCATGGCTGTTTCATCGCAACAGTCGAGTTTCGGGCAATTGACACAGTCAATCCACACTTTTTCCGGCAGTGTTGATTTATCTACGATCTCAAACCCGCATTTTCGAAAAAACTCCACTTGGTACGTGAAGGAGATTAACCGCTTCACCCCGAGTCTGGCCGCTTCGTTCGCAATATGTTCAACGAGCAGGCGGCCGATTCCTTTCCCCATATGCTCAGGAGATACGACGAGCGAACGCACTTCCCCGAGATCGTGCCCTAGGATATGCAGCCCAGCGGTGCCGACGATTTGACCGTTTTCCCTGGCGACATACATGCATTGCAAGTGCTGGTAGATGGACAGCAGCGAGCGGGGCAACACCAATCCTTTTTCCGCATAGTGTTGGATGAGCGCGTGCATGTCTTTGACATCGCTCGTGACGGCATGGTCGATTTGCATTTGGATCCCTCGCGATCAATCGTCATTGTATATTTATAAATATACAATATTTTGTTTTTATATTCAACCACAGATTTTCGTTGGCTGGGGGATGTTTCTGCCAAACGCTGCGCGGCAGGAGGAACAAGAATGCCATTGTCGAAAGAATAAAGTGTTTTTTGGAAAGCAACAGGAATATGCATTGGATGATGGCATATTGGTCGATTGAATCGTATGGAAGTGTAGGGTTTTTCATGAAACGAGGGGGAAGGATATGAGCACGATTACCACGTTTGACAGTACGGTCGAAAGTTTGCTTGATTTGCTTGAAAGCATTCAGGAATGTCGAACACAGCTTCCTGATTTTCAGAGAGGCTGGGTTTGGGATGACGAGCGGATTCGGAATTTGTTGATCAGTGTTTCTCTCTCTTATCCGATCGGTGCGGTGATGATGCTCCAGACGGGAAATCCGAATGTCCGTTTTGCCTCAAGGCCGATCGAAGGGGTCGATAACGTGAACCAAGTGGAACCGGAACGGCTGATTCTTGACGGTCAACAGCGGCTGACGGCGTTGTTTCAATCATTGAAATTGAAAGCGCCTGTAGCGACAAGAGACAAGAGAGACAAGGCAATCAAACGGTTCTACTATATTGACATTGACAAAATGTTAGATCCGAACGTCGACCGAGAAGAGACGATCGTCAGTGTTCCGGAAGACCGGATCATTCGCGGACCGGGAGGGAGGGTTGTTCTTGATTGTTCTGACTTGGAGAAAGAATGCGAAGCGGGAATGCTTCCGGTGAATTTGCTTTTCGATCCTGCGGGGTTGTTGGCGTGGCAGACGCGCTATTTTTCGGATTCAACGAAAATTGCGGAACGGTCATTGAAGTGGCAAAAGTTGATGACGGACGTATTTCCCCGTTTTCAGCAATATCAAGTGCCTGTTATTATGCTTCGGAAGCCGACTCCGAAAGAGGCGGTTTGCCAAGTTTTTGAGAATGTAAACACGGGGGGCGTCTCTCTGACCGTCTTCGAGCTTCTTACCGCCACATTTGCGGCGGAAGATTTCAAGCTGAGGGATGATTGGGAAGAGAAGGAAGCAAAATTAAAGAGATCTGGAGAAATTTACAACAAAGTGTTGGCCGATATCAGCAGCACCGACTTCCTGCAGGCAGTTGCGTTGTTGGCCACGTACAATCGACGAAAAGCGGGGGACGGCGTGGCGGTCAGCTGCAAGCGGCGCGACATCTTGCAGTTGACGTTGGCGGATTACCAAAGATGGGCGGATCGGGTGACGGAAGGGTTTATTCAGGCGGCTCAATTTTTGCATGAGCAACATGTGTTTTCCGCGCGCGACTTGCCGTACGGCACCCAGTTGATCCCGCTGGCGGCCATTTTTGTCGAGCTGGGAAAAGAGGCGCACAATGTTTGTGTCCGTGACCGAATCGCCCGTTGGTATTGGTGCGGTGTATTGGGTGAATTGTATGGAGGAGCGACGGAGACGCGGATTGCCCGTGACGTGGTGGAAGTCGTCGAATGGATTCGCGGCGGTGCGGAGCCGACGACGGTGCGGGATGCCCATTTCGCCGCTGATCGCCTCTTCACGCTGCGCACGCGAAACAGCGCCGCTTATAAAGGGTTGCACGCATTGCTCATGAGGGAAGGGGCGCGGGATTTCTTATCTGGGGTGCCGATCGATATTCAGACGTATTACGGCGAATCGATTGATATTCACCATATTTTCCCTCGTGACTATTGCGAAAAACGGGGGATTGAGAAAGCGAAGTACGATTGCATTATGAATAAAACCCCATTGTCCTATAAAACGAATCGGATGATTGGCCGTGATGCTCCAAGTGTATATTTGAAGAAACTAGAGGAGAGGAAAGGCGTTTCGGCAGCGGTGTTGGATGACATCCTGCAAACGCATGTCATTGATGTGGCATCGATAAGAGCGGATGATTTTGACCAGTTTTTTGAAAAAAGAAGGCTGGCTCTGCTTGCGATGATCGAGCGGGTGATGGGTAAGAAAGTGGAGTGAGCGGGACGGGAGGATGTTGTAGGGGAGAGGTTTTGGTTTATATTTCAAGTTTCAAGGAAAAGGAACAAATGCCTTGGAACGACGTATTCGCAGGGAGATCAAAGGGGGAAAACTTGGTGGAAAAACAGGAACAGATACATTGGCTGCTGGACAGCAGACAAATGGAAATAGAATATTTATGAATTGGAAAAACTGGCGGTGCAACTGGCCGATATGCGAAGTTCGTTTGGATCGGAAGCTGTGCAGGGGTAGGGGGACGGAAAAAGGCACTTGTTATCGTTGGGGAGAGGGCATGAACCAACGGCTGTTTGCGGAGGAAATGTGGAAGTCGTTGCTGGATAAGCTGTACGAAGGAAAAATGGTATCGACGTTCAAAGGGAAGGAAGCGTTTCGCGTTGTTTCGTTTTCCGATGAGGGGGTTATTGTGCGATTGAGTTCGAAGGAGAAGGATGTGTTTCTAAGCAAGAAGGCGATGGTCAATGTGATTGAGAAGCTCATCGCCCATGAAGATGGCGTGCGGAAAAAAATGGTGGACCCGGAATTCCGTCTAAAGTTAGGGCTGTTTTTGCTTCACCCGTGGACGGAGAAAGTGGTGCGCCAGGAGGAGGGGAAACGCCGTCCGTATTTGTTGTTAACGGATGAAGCCCGTCAGCGATTGGCAAGCGGCGAGTAGAGGGATTGACACACTGGGAAGTGCGCTCGCTTTGGCGGCCAAAGGCCAAGGGAAAAGTCCGACTGTTGCTTGTTCCACACGCCAAGAGCCATAGGGAAAAGACCAGTGATAAGAGCCGCGCGGTTGCGGCTCTTTTGTGCTGCCTATTTGTCCATTTCCTTCGCTAGGTCGGCGACTTCGGCGACGGTCAGTCCGGTTCGTTTGGCGATCTCGTGAATGGGAAGAACATCAAGCAAATTTTTGGCGATTTCGATGGCCTTCCGTTTTTCCGTTTGCTTGATCGCCTGCTCCTTTTCTTGCATGACTCTTTGCACTGCTTGTTCTTTTTCTTGTATCGCTCTTTGCACTGCTTGTTCTTTTTCTTGTATCGCTCTTTGCACTGCTTGTTCTTTTTCCTGCATCACTTTCTTCAACATTTCTTCTCTTTCTTGTTCAAGTTCTTCGACTAACAGGCGAAACACTTTGTTCATTTTGATCCACTCCTTTACTTTTTCGGCGTATGACCGGTCGATGAATTTGTCTGTGGCGGTCAGAACGCCAGCGATGATGTGCAGCTGTTTCGGTTCGTCGCCGATCGCTTTCGCCAGCTCGATCGTTTTTTCGATCATCGTTTGCCGGTCGAAGCGGGTGTGCATGAGCGGCACGAGGATGAGTTTCATCGTTTCTTCCGGAGTGAGCGGTTCGCCGTTGTGGACTTTTTCTTCAATGGCATGGAAAATCGCATCGCCGTTGAATTCGCCAAGCAACACCGCTTTGGATGAAAGAAACACATCGCCGGCGTCAAGCTGTTCGCGGGCGCTCGTGACATCGCTTGTGTAGATCACAACGATGCGAATCGGGCGTATTCGTTTTTCCTGTTGATAGTATGTGTGAAGGATGCGGCAGGCATAATCAAGATACTTTAAATGGTTGTCGAGAAATCGTTCATTGCTTTCGTACTCCAGAAGCAAAATGGAATCGTCTTCGAGAAGAAACACGGTGTCGGCGCGCCGTTCATCCGCCCGTACAGACGGAAATTCGTTTGGAAGCAGTGCTTTGATCCGTGGGAGTCCGTGAAGTCCGTATACATCGAGGGCTTGGTTTTGGTACAATGCGCTCAGCGACTTGAACAAAATGTCTTTGGCGTGATGCGAGATCCCGCCTGGCATCGTCTTCACTCCATTCGCTTTTGACCTAATTATACTACTTGCCCGATCGATTGTCAGCTGCCATCGTGAGCGGAAACACGGTGTTCGTTCGGTGGGAGTGAATGACATCTTCTTGAAAAATAAAACGGGTTGTGACTCAGAACAGACGGATGAATGACGCTGTTTTGCCCTCACGGCCGGATAAACACTTCCGTTCCGTTCGGAACGATGGAGGCGAGTTCGAGCACGTCTTTGTTGTGCATGCGGATGCAGCCTTTGGATACGTATTTGCCGATCGAGGACGGGTCGTTCGTGCCGTGGATGCCGTAATGGACTTTGGATAAGCTGAGCCACATGGCGCCGAACGGACCGCCCGGGTTCGGCTGGCGGTTGACGATGACAAAATCGCCGACAGGCGTGGCGGTGACCATTTTGCCGACGCCGATCGGATACGTGCGGATCGTTCGTCCCCGGTGTTTTAACGTCAGCTGGCGGCGGCTGATCGAGATGTGGATCGTGTAGGGAATCGATCCTTTCGGCGGAAGGTGGGGGATGACGATCTCCTGCCCGGGAAAGATGACGGACGCGGCGGTCAAACCATTGGCGCGAAGGAGCGCCTCAACAGATGTGCGGTAGTCGCGGGCGATGGAGGCGATCGTTTCCCCGCGTTTGACGATATGTTTGTACATGGCATTTCGCTCCTTTTTTTCGCTGGATGGAGAAAATAGCTACGATTGATGATACATTAGTGTATGAGAAGATTCGAATAAGGTTGCTCAAATGGGAAGAGAGTCTCATGCGCATGGCATGCGGCCGCCAATGCCGTATGAACGCGCTGTGCGTTAGTCTATACTTGACAGGGAGCGTTGCCTAACGGGTGTTTCTTGTCAAAACGTGTAGGTGAAAAAGGAGGATGGCGCGAATGAGAACGTTTGTCCTAAAACCGGAAGGACAGAAGGTTGATTATGAGCTGTATGCCGAGCTCTCCCCTGTCCCGCTTGAGATCATTGACGGCGATCTCTTTTTTACGAAAGAGGAGCGGGAAAACTTGCTTAAGCTGTTGATATACAATGTCGGCATTAATCGGACGCTTGAGATCATCGAGGAATGGAAGGAGCGGTGAAAGCGGCGCCCGGTCGATATCGGGGCCGCATCGATGTTGGGGGTTACGGGCGGTAAGGGAACAAAATGTTCTTTTCCCCTTTTTCTTTGGCGACGAAGACGTCTTGATGGATTTCGAACACGCCAAAAGCGCTATGGAACGTCTGAATGACGCGGACGCGATACACGTCGTGAAGCGGTTTGTTCTCATCAGACATCGACCATGACGACAGTTTTTCCACCTCATCGATGCGGTAGTCGAACGTCTCGACGCCGAAGTCTTGCATAAAGACGTGGGCGCGGCGCTGGATGTAGACGTCTTTTGGGAATTTCTTTTTCATAAGCGGGTGAAACAGCTCCCAAGAGCTGCCAAAATCCCCTGCCTGCTCGTAGCGGTAAAACGTGTCAACGATTTCCTTTGCCTCGTTCCGTTCGTTCGAAAGAAACAGAGACAAGATCGCCACCAACACGGCGACGGCAGTGAGAACCGCCACCCCAGTCCTGGCTCGGATCGTCTTTTGGCGGTAGCGTGGGAACATGGGGTCTCCTCTCCTCTCTGTTATACCATATGCACGATGGGCGGCGGATATGGGCAGGGAAAGGGCGGAAGCGCCGTGGCATGTGTCACAGGATAGACATACGGCCGCATTTTTTAGTCAAAAAATTCATCAGAGTGTAGTAAAATGGATGGCAGAAGTTGTTGGAAATGATGCACTAGCGTGAGAAACGGTGGTTTGTCCTATTTGGAGGCGGGTGAAAAGGCGGAGCGTTTAGGGCTCCGTTTTTCCTTTGCCGTTCCGCTGAAAACAGAGATGCAGGAGAGGTAGAGAGCGATGCGGAAATCATTTATTTATGCGCTGTTGGTCGCCATTATGGTTGCTTGGGGCTTGAACGTGACGGCGTTGAAAATTCTTGTGGAGCATTTTTCGCCCGTCGCGTTGACGGCGCTTCGCATTCTAACGGCCGGGTTGGTCGTGCTTTTGTTTTTATGGGGGATCGGCAAGCTTCAAAAAGTCAGTTGGAATGAGGCGAAACAGATTGGTTTGGCTGCATTGTTCAGCGTGGTGGCCCATCACTTCTTTTTAGCTTTGGGGCTCGCGAGGACGACGGCGGTGAACGCAGGCCTTGTTTTAGGGATGGTGCCGCTTGTGACGGCGCTGTTGGCGATCGTGTTTTTGGGACAGCGGCCGACGTTGTTTCGTTTGCTTGGCATCGCGCTCGGGTTTTTTGGCGTCGTGTTTGTCGTCGCGAACGGCGATGGCGGCCTCGGCCATTTGTCAATCGGGGATGTGTACATCTTTTTGGCCGTCTTGGCGCAAGGGATCAGCTTCATTATGATCAAAAAGGCGACGGTCGAGGCGCGGGTGATGACAGGGTGGATGCTCGTCTTCGGGTCGCTTTGGCTGTTTGTCTTAAGCCTCGTGCTCGAGCCGAGCGGCCTATCGAGTTTGAAAGAGGGTACGTTGCCGCTTTGGCTCATTTTCCTTGCTTCGGCTGTCGTGGCGACGGCGCTTGGCCATATGTTTTATAACCAGGCTGTTCAACATCTTGGTCCCGCTGAGTCGGCGGTGTTCATCAACCTCAATCCGCTCTTTTCGTTGCTTGGGGCGCACTGGTTGCTTGGTGAGCCGATTTCATGGATGCAGCTGGCTGGTTTTCTCTTCATCGTCGCGGGCGTGATGTTCGGCAGCGGGGGGATGGATGACGTGATCGCCCGTTTCCGCCGGGCGAAGGCGGTGGAGGGCGGAAGGAAGGCGGGGATGTAGTAGCCTTGGAATCCCCCACTTCTAGGCCTTGCGTGCAAGTGGCGAAACATTCATATCCAGGAATGGAGGGGGCTTCACATTGCGGTCGGCGTCTTGGCTGTCTCTTCTCGAAAAGGGACAGCCATTTTTGTGCCATCGGCAGGATTTTGCTTGATGATGTCGAAAAAGAGAATACGAAACGTATTCGTGTGAGGTGAATGTATGGCGATCGATCACGACCGGTTGTTCAAGGAGTTGTTGCAGACGTTTTTTGAGGAATTTGTGCTTCTCTTCTTTCCGGATATGCACGAGCATATTGATTTCAACCATTTGTCGTTTTTGTCCGAAGAGCTGTTTACGGACGTAACGGCTGGGGAGAAGTACCGCGTTGACCTGCTCGTCGAGACGAAGTTCAAAGGAAAAGACGGATTGATCATTGTTCACGTAGAAAACCAAGCGTACGTTCAATCGTCATTTCCAGAAAGAATGTTTCTTTACTTCAGCCGCTTGTTTGAAAAATACCGCACTCCGATCATTCCGATTGCCGTCTTCAGCTATGATGCCATCCGAGATGAACCCTCTTCGTTCACGCTCTCCTTTCCGTTTGGCGATGTGCTTGACTTTCGCTTTTTCCATGTGGAGTTGCGCAAGCAAAACTGGCGCCAATTCATCCGCACCGACAACCCGGTGGCGGCTGCGCTGCTTAGCAAAATGGGGTATACTGAAAGTGAACGAGTGGAACTGAAAAAGCAATTTTTGCGCATGTTGGTGCGTCTTGAGCTAGACGAGGCAAGACAGCGTTTGTTGATGGGCTTTTTTGAAACGTATGTGAAGCTGTCCGATGAAGAAGAACAACAGCTTCGAAGCGAGGTGGAACAAATGGAGACGAAAGAAAAAGAACGCGTGCTGGAATTGATCATTTCGTACGAGCAAAAGGGAAAAATTCAAGGCCGAAAGGAAGGACGGGAGGAAGGGCGCAAAGAGGGAGCGGAACAAGAAAAACGGCACATTGCGAAACGGATGTTGATGAAAGGGTTTGATGCGCAGACGATTCACGAACTGACCGGATTGCCTGTGACGGAGATTGAGGAAATGAAACAAAGCGGCTTCAAGTGAATGGAAATCAAACAGGCGGGGCAAAAGGCCAGCCCCGCCCTAGCGCGTTGGTTTTGCTGCTGTGGATTCCCGTTTGATCAGTTTCGTAGACAATAGCACTTCCTGAAAAGGTTCGTTCGGGTTGTCCCACCGCCATCGCAACAATTCCACCGCTCGTTTGCCGTAGCGCTTCAGGTCGATGTCGACGGTCGTGATTTTCGGCGTCGCGATTTGCGACAGCTGTCCGTTGTCAAAGCTGCAGACGGAAACGTCATCGGGCACTTTTAGCCCGTACTGCTGCAGGCCGGTGCTGACGAAAAAGCCAAGCCCGTCATTGACGCAAAACCAGGCGGTCGGCTGCCGCTTCAGCTCGCGGATGTAGCCTGCGATGACCGTTTCGTCCTCTTGCGCCTGGCAGAACATCCACTCCTCGTTCGGTTTCACTCCATAGTCTTTCAGCGCCAATAAGTACCCTTCATACCGCTCTTGATAGCTCGGCGAATAGTTGACGTCGCCGACAAACGCGATGTCAGTATGGTTGAGCTCCAACAAATGCTGGACGGCCACATACGCCCCGAACCGATTGTTTGTCAGCACCGCATCGGCTGGAATGTTCGGATGGTGATGGTCGACCAGGACGGTCGGAATGCCGGTGGCGACGATTTGTTGGATGTACTCGGTGCTGATGTGGGAAAGGACGATCACGCCGTCGACTTGTTTTTCCTCGATGAACGAAGGCAAAAGAAGCCGTTCTTTTTGTTCTTTGTTCACCGATTGGATGTGCAGCTTCATGCCGTGTGACAGCGCTTCCTGTTCAATGCTTAAGTAGATTTCGCCAAAAAATTTCAGCGAAAACGTGCGGTCGGAGGCGATGAGGGCGATTTGCCTCGGCGGTTTGCCGCGCGACTTCGCGCGGGAGGCGGGATATTCATACCCCATTTCTTTGGCTACACGCTTCACAAGCTCCCTCGTTTCTTCGCTGACCCCTTCTTTGCCGCGCAGCGCTTGAGAGACCGAGTTTTTGGAAATGTTCAGTCGATCGGCGATGTCTTGCATGGTGACGCGTTTTTTCATTCGCTACCTCCACTTGTTCGCTATTTTGCCTTTCGGTGATTTGAGGCGCCGACAAGGACGGCCGTTGCGATTTTTCGTTTTCCATCATTACAAGTATACATCGAAATCTTGAAGATTGGCTCCGCTTTCGCAGCGTTTGCTTGCTTTCTCTAGTTCAAGTACATCCCTTATGAAAACGAAAGACATTCAACACCTCGGAACAAATATATACGAAATGGTATTGTAACGTTACAATTTCTGATTGTCAAGTTGATGAATTGCGTCTAAACTCACGGTTTTTTCTTGTCTTTTCCGCAAGAAAGAAGTTGACTATTTCGTTGAATCATGAAATAATGTCATTGTAATGTTATAAAATACCGTTACATAAATTTGTTTTTTAGCTAACAAGATTGTTCGTCTCCATGATTTGTCACGGGAAGGAGAGGGGTTGTCTGAAGCGGTTGTTTATGTAAGCGTTTTAATCACCTGCTCATCAATACAAGGGGGGAATGGACGATGAAAAAGCGCAAGTGGTTCAAACTGGCTTCGTTGTTGCTTGCCGCTGCGGTGGCGGGAACAGGCTGTCAAGGACAGACCGGGAATGAACAGGGGCAGAAGAAGGAAGGATCAACCGTGCAAATTGAGTTTTGGGCGGCGCCGAATCCGACGCAGCAGGCATTCTGGAAGAAGATGGCGGATCGCTATATGGAAGAGCATCAAAACGTGAAAATCAAAGTATCGCCGATGCCGGAAAGCCCTTCTTCGGAGGCGGGCATTCAGTCGGCGATTGCGGCGGGAAATGCGCCGGTCATTTCCGAAAACATCTCCCGCGGGTTTGCCGCACAGCTGGCGGACAGCCGGGCGATTGTGCCGCTGGATCAATTTGAAGGGTTTGATGATGTAATCGGCAAACGGCAAATGAAAAGCACGATTTCAACATGGAAGTTCGCCGATGGGCATCAATATGTGCTGCCGATTTACTCCAACGCCATGCTGTTCGGTTGGCGAATCGATATTCTGAAAGAGTTGGGGTATAACGCTCCGCCGAAGACGTACAGCGAAGTCATGGAAGTCGGCAAAAAGCTGAAAGAAAAATATCCGAACAAGTTTCTATGGGCGAGAGCCGACTTGGTCAAACCGACGTGGTGGGCGAGATGGTTTGACTTCTTCATGATTTACAATGCGGCGTCGAATGGGACGCATTTCATCGATGGAAACAAGTTGAGTGCGGATCGTGACGCGGGTGTGAAGACGCTCCAGTTCTTCGCTGATTTAAGCAAAAATCAGCTCGTGTTGACGAAAGAGACGAAAGATCCGTTTGAAAGCGGTACATCCTTGATGTCCGATTTAGGGCCGTGGACGTTCCCGTATTGGGCTGAGAAGTTTCCGGAAATGAAGTTTAACGAGAAATACGTGTTGTCGATGCCGCCTGTGCCTGATGGCATGGACCCGTCGCAGGCGAAAACGTTCGCCGATACAAAAGGGCTGGTCATTTACGCTTCGGCGACGAAAGAACAGCAACAAGCCGCGTTCGATTTCGTCAAATGGGTGTATTCCGATCCGCAAAACGATTTGGAATGGCTGAAAGAAACGAACTTGCCGCCGGCGCGGGACGACTTGTCGACGAACGAGGCGTTTGTCTCCTATTTTGAACAAAATCCGCAGCTGAAACTGTATGCGGAAAACGTTCCGAATGCCATACCGCCTATGGATAACGCCAAAATGGTTGAGCTTCAAGAGCTGATCGGCAAAGAGGCGTTGAATCCGGTCGTCAAAGGCGAGAAAACCCCAGAAAAAGCGTGGGAGGACATGGAAAAGGCGATCAATGGGGTGTTAAAATAACATGAATAAACATGCGGCAAAAGTGGGTTGGCTGCTCGCCAGCCCATACCTTATCTATTCCGCTATTTTCTTTTTGATCCCCCTGTTTTGGGCGTTATATCTCGCTTTTACGAACTGGAATTTAATTTCTCCCGAATATGAGACGGTGGGAATGCAAAACTTCCTTGACGCCTTCTCGAGTCCGAGCGTGCGGGCGGCGTTTTGGGTGACGTACAAGTTTATGTTGATGTTTGTGCCGATCGTCATCGCCGGCTCGCTGTTTTTGGCGCTGATTCTTCACCATCTGCCTCGGTGGAAAGGATTGTTTGCCGTCGGATATTTTCTGCCGTATTTGGCGTCGGGGGTGGCGTCGTCGATTGTCGTCAAAGGCGTCATTTCCTACAACAGCCCGTTGAATCAATTTTTGCGGGACGCGTTGGGCTGGGATATTGACTGGCTCGGCTCGCCCATCTTAGCTCCGCTTGTCATTGCGCTCATGATGGCGTGGAAGTTTGTCGGATATTATGCGCTATTGTTTTTGTCCGGCTTGGAAAGCATCCCGAAAGAAGTGTATGAAGCGGCGGAAATTGACGGAGCGATTGGCTGGAAGCGGGTTTGGCACGTGACGATTCCGATGCTGTACCCTTCGTTTTATACCGTGACGATTTTGGCGGTCGGTTTGATGTTTGGCATTTTCACCGAACCGTATGTGTTGACAGGCGGTGGGCCAGAGTATGCGACCCATACGTGGCAGCTGGAGATTTACAACCAGGCGTTTGAAAAATTAAATGCGGGTTATGGAACCGCGGTCGCGATTATCAATTCGATCGTCACCTTTGCGTCGATTTTCGTCTTTCGCAAGGTGTTGGAAAAATGGGGTGGCAAACATGGCTGGGAGTAAAACATGGAAGGTCGGACTGCTTTATGTTTTGGCGTTTGCCGTTTTGTTCGTCATGGTGTTTCCGTATTGGTATATGGTGTTAGGCTCTCTTGCCCCATGGAATGAGGTCGACCGAAAGCTCATTCCGTCGTCATTGACGCTTCGCTCGTATGAATGGCTGTTTCAAGGCGGCGAAGATGTCGTGCCGCGTCCGTGGCTTCGGGCATTTTTCAACAGTTTGCTCGTCACGTCGGCGTCAACGCTGCTCATGCTTGTGACGGCCGTGATGGTTGGATATGCGTTGTCGAAAGTGAAATTTAAAGGGAGACAATGGGTCAACAACGCGATTTTGTTTCAAATGTTTTATCCGTCGATCATTTTGCTTATTCCACTGTTTCTGATCGTCCGGTATTTCGGCTGGTACAACACGTATTGGGCGATGATCTTGCCGAAGGCCGTCAACTTGTGGGCCATCTTTATGTACACGAACTTTTTCCGCAGCATTCCCGATGAATTGATCGAAGCGGCAAAGATGGATGGAGCGGGCCATTTCACCATCATTCGCCGCATTGTCTGGCCGATGTCGCGCTCGATTACGACGATCATTTTCTTGTTCCTTTTTATGGAACGATGGGTGGAACTGCTTTGGGATATGCTTGTTGTGAATAACGAAAAGATGTTGACGTTAAACGTGTTGTTGGCGCAAATGTTTGGACCATACGGCGGATATCCGGGGCCGATGTACGCCGCCTCAGTGCTTCTCACGCTGCCGATTTTGATTTTGTTCCTTTTGTTTAGCAAGAATTTTAAAGAAGGCATGCAGTTCATATTAAAATAATAAAAACATCATGATAGGAAGAGGGAGCAGGGAGAGACGTTATGCAGACAAGGACGCCGACGATGAAAACATGCCAGACACTGCTTGAGGAATTTCAGCGTGCTCCTCAGCCGCTTCGGGTGGAGAAGCTCGTGTTTGCCGGCGTTGGGGGGCGGGATGTGTACAACATTTCCGCGCCGTTTGAAGACGATGGCGAGTGGGTCATTGCCGGACGGGTGGAGGCAAGAGACAGCGAGCAATCAGAAGTATACTTTTTCGTCGAGCGTGAAGGGACATGGGTGCCGCGGGAAGGGGCGCCGGTGTTTGCCTTGCAGGATCCGTTTGTTTCGCGGGTGCACGGGCATCTCGTGTTTGGCGGCGTGGAGACGTTTCCGCATCCCGTGCTTCACGGGAAGCTGTATTGGCGGACGGTGTTTTACCGCGGAAAAACGATCAATGAATTGGCGCATTTTTTCACCGGTCCCGACGGGATGAAAGACATTCGTCTTGTCGAGCTGCGGGATGGGTCGGTTGGGGTCTTCACCCGTCCGCAAGGGGAAAAAGGCGGACGCGGAAAAATCGGCTTCACCCGCATCGGTGCGCTCGATGAGTTGACGGTGGAGGCGATTGAGAATGCCCCATTGATTGACGGCCAATTTGCCGATGAAGAATGGGGAGGCGCCAACGAAGTGCATTTGCTTGGCAATGGGCTCGTCGGCGTCTTGGGCCATATCGCTTGTTTCGATCAGGAGCGGAACCGTCATTATTATCCGATGGTGTTTGCGTTCAATCCAGATACGGGGGAAGCGTCGGACATGGAGTTGATCGCCA
This sequence comes from Geobacillus sp. CCR, assembly GCF_052906625.1. Lineage (NCBI taxonomy): Bacteria > Bacillati > Bacillota > Bacilli > Caryophanales > Anoxybacillaceae > Geobacillus > Geobacillus sp. CCR. The sequence continues at coordinate 13,899 of NZ_JBREBQ010000042.1, forward strand.
CAAGAGCCCATTTCCTCGATGGCCCGGCGAAGCGTCCGGATTTGGCGGATGTCGTGTTTAGCGGCGGACTGATTCGCAAAGGGGACGGCACGGCCGATTTTTACGCTGGAACAAGTGACGCAGAAGCGCAAAAACTAACAATCGTTGATCCATTTACGAAATACGAAAGGCAGGGGTGACGATGCACCTTTACCGCTACGAAGAAAACCCGCTGATTACACCGAACGATGTGCCGCCGCACCACGACGGGTTTGAAGTGATCGGGGCGTTTAACGCTGGGGTGGCGAAATTTCAAGGGGAAGTGTTGCTGCTTCTTCGGGTGGCGGAGCGGCCGATGTCGGATGACCCGAACATCGTGAAAGCACCGGTATGGAACCCAGAGACGGGGAAGGTCGATGTTTACGAATTTCGCAAAGACGATCCGCGCTATGATTTTTCCGATCCTCGGGTGATCAAAGAGGCGGGGGCGGAGCGGTTTTTGTATTTGACGTCGCTCTCCTATTTGCGCCTCGCCCGGAGTCAAGACGGGCGGCGGTTTACGATCGACGACCGCCCGTTCGTCTATCCATCGAATGAGCTCGAGACATTTGGTATTGAAGATCCGCGCATTACGTACATTGACGGCACGTATTACATTTATTTCAGCGCCGTCTCACCAAAAGGAGTCGGCGAGGCGATGGTGTCCACAACGGATTTCCGGACGGTGACGCACCACGGCATGATTTTCGCTCCGGAAAATAAAGATGTGCTCATTTTTCCGGAGAAGATCAACGGCAAATATTACGCTCTCCATCGCCCAGTGCCGCGAAGCAACGGCCGCCCCGAGGTGTGGATCGCGGAGTCGGAGAATCTGCTTCATTGGGGGAATCACCGCTTTTTGTTCGGTCTGCGCGAAGGAAAGTGGGACAGCGCCCGCATCGGCGGCGGGGCGGTGCCGATCAAAACGGAGCACGGCTGGCTCGAGTTGTACCATGGGGCGTCGGATGACCACCGCTATTGCATGGGGGCGGTGCTGCTCGATTTGAACGACCCGGCAAAAGTTATCGCCCGCTCGGAGCGGCCGCTTGTTGAGCCGGAAGCGGATTATGAGGTGAACGGCTTTTTCGGCCGCGTCGTGTTCTCATGCGGGGCGCTTGTTGACGGCGATGTTGTGAAAATGTATTACGGCGCCGCCGATACGTCGATGGCGTGCGTCGAGCTGAAGCTGGACGAGATTTTGGATTCGCTTGTGAAAGTATGAAAGCGAAGTTGCCCGCACGTTGCGGTGTAAGAACGGAAACGCCTGGATGGCCGGGCGTTTCTTTTTTGGTTTGCCGCGAACATACCGTGAGCGCAGGTGGGAGAGCGTTCAACGCTCATTGCGTCGTTTCGTTTCTTTTCCGTTCAACAGGATTTGGTATAATAAAAACAACGCCGATTCATCGGTCAGGTCGGCAGAGCGGTTTGCGGCTGGGCAATGAAAGACACTGGCCATGACTCGAAAGAACAGATGATCATCGGATAGAGGAGGAACCATCGGAGATGAAAAAAGTACGCAAAGCGATCATTCCGGCGGCCGGGCTTGGGACGCGGTTTCTGCCGGCGACGAAGGCAATGCCGAAGGAGATGCTTCCGATCGTTGATAAGCCGACGATTCAATATATTGTCGAAGAAGCCATCGCCTCAGGCATTGAGGACATTATTATCGTCACCGGGAAAGGGAAGCGGGCGATTGAGGATCATTTTGACTACGCGTTTGAGCTGGAACAGATGCTCAAGCAAAAAGGGAAGCTGGATCTGCTTGAGAAAGTGAAAGAGCCGTCGAAGGTGGACATCCACTACATTCGCCAAAAAGAGCCGAAAGGGCTCGGGCATGCGGTTTGGTGCGCGCGCAATTTCATTGGAGACGAGCCGTTTGCGGTGTTGTTGGGCGATGATATCGTCCAGGCGGAAAAGCCTTGTTTAAAACAGCTCATTGAGCAGTATGAACAAACGTTCAGCTCGGTGATTGGTGTCAAGCGCGTGCCGGAGGAAGAAACGCATCGCTACGGGATCATCGACCCGCTCGAGCAGCAAGGCCGGCGCTACCAAGTGCGCCGCTTCGTGGAAAAACCAGCTCCGGGCACAGCGCCGTCGAACTTGGCGATCGTCGGCCGCTACGTGTTGACGCCGGAAATTTTCTTGTTTTTAGAGAAACAGGAAGCCGGCGCAGGCGGGGAGATTCAGCTCACCGATGCGATCGGGCGGTTGAATGAAATTCAGCGCGTGTTTGCCTATGAATTTGAAGGAAAGCGGTACGATGTCGGCGAAAAGCTCGGCTTTATCGAAACGACGATTGAGTTTGCCTTGCAAAACGAGGAGCTGCGGGATGACTTGCTTTCGTTTTTGGAGCGGGTGGTGGCAGAGGCGAAGGGATCGAAGAACAACTAATCAAATTTTTCAGAAGATGAAGACAAAAAAGGAGGGTAGGATGTGGCGCGCATACGGATTGAACATTTTGGTCCTGTGAAGCTGTTTGATGAGGAGATCACGGATGTTACCGTTTTGATTGGCCCCCAAGCGAGCGGAAAAAGTACGATCAGCAAATTGATTTTTTTCTTTCAATCGATTCCTGATGAATGGGTAAACTATTTGCTTTCAGTACGTCAAACGGAAGAAAACAACCCATTTTTTGAGTTCAATAAACGTCTTCGGAGAAAATTTGTTGGGTACTTTGGCACAACCAAACATATGAAACCGTTTCATATTCGTTATGAGTATGATGTTGAAAAGTTTGTCCGTCTTGATTTAAAGGACGGTTATGTACAAATCCATTTCAGCGATCCGCTAAAACGGGAGATTCAGGAAAATTTTAAACATGTTGTGCAGATGAAAAAGGAAATGCAATATGAAGAACAACAGTTGGATGATTTTTGGAATGTCTCCTCGTGGAAAGTGCGTCAACAAAATGTGTTAGAAAAGGTCAAAGCAGCGATCACTGAGGTATTCGGCGATTCCAAAACACCCATTTTTATCCCTGCAGGGAGGAGTTTAGTTGCCACATTGTCGGATCAGCTTCAGGATATTAACCCGCAGCAACTCGATGTGTTGACAGAACAGTTTATCGAGCGAATTAATCTACTAAAGAAGATGTTTTCGCATTCGTTTGAGGAAATCATCGAAGATCGAAAAAAATTCTCGACAGAAAAAATTGACTTTGAGGCAATCCGACTGGCCATCAAGATGATCGAAGGCGTGATGAAAGGGAAATACATGTTCTCTGATTATGGGGAAAGGATTTTTTTTAATGAAAGAGAGTATACAAAACTGAAATTTTCATCTTCTGGACAACAGGAAGTCGTTTGGATTTTGCTGCTGATATTTACAATCATTCTGGAACGGCAGCGAGTGTTTATGGTGATTGAAGAACCCGAGGCACACTTATATCCGAACGCACAAAAAGAAATGGTTGCCTTATTTGCGTTGTTGCTGAATGTGACGAATAGTACGCTCGTGATTACGACTCATAGCCCGTACATTTTGTCTGCTTTTAATATTTATTTGTACGCTGCCAAAATCGGAAACAAACTGGATCAACGTGTGCATCCAATTGTGGACCGAAAGCTGCGCCTTTCTCCAGAGCGGTTAAAGGCCTACATGCTAGAGAGTGAAGGAGGGAAATTCCATTATCGAAGCATTATTGATAATGAATTACAGTTCATACAGGCCGAAGCGATCGATGAAGCATCATCTGCGATCAACCGCGTACTTGATGAACTCATGGAGGCAGAGGAAGCGGGGGAGTAAACATGGCGGTTGTAGGTTGGGAAAGTTGTTTACACTATTGCGACCGTCGAAAACTAGCAGTTGTTGAGGAAAACGGGAGAGGGGTTCGTTTTGTCAATGAGAGGGAAAAGAGGGTGGCCCTGTACCGTGTAGACGGTTGTTTGATTAAAGAGGGGGTAAAATGCGACTTTTTATTTTTAGTGATCGAAGGAGATCGGGCATTTTTCATCGAACTAAAAGGGTCTGACCTTAAGCAAGCTGTACACCAGATCGCCCGAACAATCGAACAGTTAGGGAAATGGCTGCCTGGATATCGATTCGAAGGGAGAATCGTGACTACCCGTGTGAGAACGCCTGCTTTGAAATCGACTTATTTGATGAAGCTGGAAAAAATGTTGAGGAGAACGGGTGGGACATTAGTGGTAAAAGCCAAGTGGGACGAGGTAAACGTATAGGGCAGGAAAGAGGCGACCGGTATGGGTTATTACAGGCTAAAACGGAGTCATACCCCAATCGGACAGGATGACGGCATCCGCATTCTCGTCGACCGCCTTTGGCCGCGCGGGGTGTCAAAGGCCGAGTCGCGCATCGACCGCTGGATGAAAGAGATTGCCCCGAGTCCAGCGCTGCGGCAATGGTTTGGCCATCGGCCAGAGCGGTTTGCCGAGTTTGCGCGGGCATATGAGCGGGAGTTGGAAACAGAGGAAACGAAGCAGGAGCTTGTGGATGAGCTGTTGTCGCTTTCCGGAGTGGTGACGCTGTTGTATGCAGCAAAAAATGAACGACATAACCATGCCGTTGTCCTTTGTGATTTTTTGCGCAAAATAGCCGAGAGGCGAAGCCAGGAGGGATGAACGGTGATTTCTGCGATGGTCGGCGATTTGACGAAGGTTGAAGGGGTCGAGTACATTTGCAATGCCGCCAACGGCATCGGACCGATGGGCGGCGGGGTGGCAGCGGCGATCTGTCGGGCAGGCGGGCGCGTGATTGAAGAGGAAGCGATCCGCGTCTGTCAAGCGCAAGATCCACAGCCGGGCGATTTGTACGTGACAGGGGCAGGCTCGTTGCCGTTTCGGGGTGTGATTCATCTTGTGACGATGAAGCAGCCGGCTGGGGCAACGTCGTATGAGATCGTCCGGTCGTGTCTTGAGCGGCTTGTCGCGCACTGTCGGGAGCACGGGATCAAGAAGGTGGCGCTGCCGGCCTTGGGAACCGGAGTCGGCCGGCTTGACAAAGCGAGAGTGGCTAGGTTATTTCGCGAGGTGCTCGCGCCGGTTGAGGATGTGGAATTTGTGGTCGTTGATATCGACGAGTCATTTATCCAAATGGTTGATTCATATTAAATAAAAATTAAGAAAAAAAGGGCCTTGACAGACGCTTGGCCCTTCTTTTTTTGGCAAAGAATAACGTGTTTCACAATCCTTCATATCATATTATAATATAACACACAAACCAGTTTCATTGACTTCCTTGCCTAGCCTAGGAGGTGGCGCAGCCATCCATGTCCGATTGATTGGACTGGCATGAAAGGAAGTTGGAGAGCGTTTCCTGTTCGAACCTGTTCAGGGAAAATGGCCAAAAGCGATGCATACGGCGTTTTTGGCAACGCCTGGGGGGATGATCATGTTATTCCAATCGCCAACATTGAAGACATGTCAAGTATTAGTCGATGAATTCCGCCTGGCCCCACAGCCGTTTGAGCCGGAAAAACTCCGCTTTGCGGGTGTTGGGGACCGAGACGTTTATAATATTTCCGCACCGTTTGTGGATGAAGGAGAATGGGTGATCGCTGGGCGCGTCGAGGCGCGCGACAGCGAGCAGTCGGAAGTGTACTTTTTCGTCGAGCGTGACGGCGTTTGGGTCCCTCGTGAAGGGGCGCCGGTGTTCGCCTTGCAAGACCCGTTCGTGTCGCGCATTCACGGTCAGCTTGTGTTTGGCGGCGTGGAGACGTTTCCGCATCCGGTGTTTGTTGGCGAGCATAGCTGGCGGACGGTCTTTTACCGTGGACCGAACATTCGCCGCTTAGAAAAGTTCGCCGAAGGGCCGGATGGGATGAAAGACATTCGCCTCGTCGAGTTGAAAGATGGCTCGATCGGCGTGTTTACCCGACCGCAAGGGGAAAAAGGCGGCCGCGGGAAAATCGGTTTCACCCGCATTTTCTCGCTCGATGAGTTGACGCCGGACGTGATCGAGGCTGCGCTGATTCTTGATGCCCAATTTACGGATGAAGAATGGGGCGGCGTGAACGAGGCGCATTTGCTTGCAAACGGGCTTGTTGGGGCGCTCGGCCATATCGCTTGCTTTGACGAGCAAGGCAACCGCCATTACTACCCGATGGTGTTCGTGTTGAACCCCGAGACGATGGAGCGTTCGGAGCTGGAATTGCTTGCGCTTCGCTCCCACTTTTTAGACGGGCCGGCGAAACGGCCGGATTTGGCGAACGTTGTCTTCAGCGGCGGGCTCATCCGCAAAGGCGACGGCACCGCCGAGCTGTACGCCGGCGTCGGCGATGCGGAAGCGCAAAAAATTTCGCTCATCGACCCGTTTGCGAAATACGAAGCGCAAGAGCTCGATCGGATGTATGCTTCCGTTTAGCGAAAGGATCGGTGCGACAGACCTTCTCTTGATGAGGAAGGTTGGCGGCCGGTCCTTTTTTGCATTTGGCCGGTTTCTTGCCTTGTGCGAAGGACTTCGGTTTGACATAAACGTGACTTGTTCGGTGACGGTGTATGTGCTCAATGAGGAACGGCTATATGAGCAGGCGGATGTTCAACCTTGTTTGTTTGCATTATCGTGATGAAAGAGGAAATGTTGCTTCCTCACAGCGTTTCTTCAGTTCAAAACTTTGCAACACCGTCGCGTGACCCCTTTCGGCTTCTCCCAAATCGAACAAATCCGTCGTTTTTCAACGGTCTTCGAAAGGACTGCTTAAAAGCGAACAGCGTGGGATTCTTCCCACGCTGTTTCCGTGAAAATCCCCACCACTTGGTGAGTGCGGTATACGCTCCTGATCCGTGAGGGTATACTGAAAATGGCCAAAAAAGGCAATAGGAAAGCAGAGGTGCCCGATTTTAGGCATCTCGTATAACCTGTCTGCCTTTTGGCTAGACTAAATAAGTTGTGGTTGGCGGAACGGCTCTTTGCGGGAGATCATGCAAAAGATGATCACCAACATCCGCCGAGCAATGGCGATGAGGGCTTTTTTCTTCCCGCACCGGGCCGCCAACGACCAAAACTTTCGGGACAAGGGATGCGTCTTGGATCGAGCTGCTGACCATGCCGCCTCGCATAACGCCGATCGGAGATGGGGATTGCCTTTTGTCGTGCGCGTGCTCTTTCGCTTTCCGGCGCTTTCATGGTTGCCGGGGGACAATCCAGTCC
>NZ_JBREBQ010000043.1:0-20852 GCF_052906625.1 Geobacillus sp. CCR
TGAGGAAGGAACATCCCACCATGCCCGTGACCCTATTCTACGAACAACTCACCAAGCAGGGGGACATTCCCACCACCCTCTCATACTTTACTATATACCGACTGTTGAAAAAACACAACCTGGTGGGAAAAGAAATCTTGCCGATGCCGGAGCGAAAGCGTTTTGCGTATGACCAGATCAATGAGCTATGGCAAGGGGACTTATCCCATGGACCAACGATTCGAGTCAATAGGAAAGCCCAGAAAACGTTTTTGATCGCCTATATCGATGACTGCTCGCGGTTGGTGCCGTACGCGCAGTTTTTCCCTTCGGAGAAGTTTGACGGGCTGCGGATCGTCACGAAGGAAGCGGTGCTTCGTTGCGGGAAGCCGAAGCGCATTTACTCGGACAATGGGAAAATTTATCGGTCCGAGGTGCTGCAGTATGCGTGCGCCGAGATGGGGATTACACTCATCCACACTCAGCCGTATGACCCGCAAAGCAAGGGAAAAATCGAACGGTTCTTCCGCACCGTACAGACACGGTTTTATCCACTGTTGGAGCTGAATCCGCCGAAATCGCTTGACGAGTTGAACGAGCGTTTTTGGAAGTGGCTTGAAGAAGAGTATCATCGAAAGCCTCACGCCTCGCTGGATGGGAAAACGCCGCATGAGGTGTTTCAGTCCCAAGTGGAACGAGTGGTGTGGATCGAAGACATCGATTGGCTGGATGCGATTTTTCTGAAACGGGAGCACCGCAAGGTGAAAGCCGATGGCACGATCACCCTGAATAAACAGCTATACGAAGTGCCGCCTCGGTTCATTGGGCAATCGATTGAGCTCCGCTATGACGAACGAGGCGTCTATGTGTACGAAGATGGCAAACGGGTGGCGGAAGCCATTCGGGTGCGTTTGGAGGATAACGCCTATGTAAAACGCCACCGGTCGCCGTTTGCGGCGGTTTCGGCGAAGGAGGGCGAACAGGATGTATAAAACGTTTTATTCCCTCTCGCGGGAGCCGTTTGCGAAAGAAATCGACCCGTCCGAGGCGTATCAAGGGGCGGCGTTTCAAGAAGCGCTGCGGGCGCTGGAGTACGTGAAGCGAACGCGGGGAATCGGGCTGTTGATCGGAGAGCCGGGGGCGGGCAAGACGTTCGCCCTTCGGGCGCTGAAAGAGTCATTGAATCCATCATTGTATCATGTCGTCTACTTTCCGTTATCCACCGGAGGCGTGATGGATTTTTACCGCGGTCTGGCCCTTGGGTTGGGGGAAGAACCGAAATACCGCAAGGTGGACCTCTTCCGCCAAATCCAGCAGGCGATCGAGCGATTGCATCATGAACGGCGGATCACGCCGGTGTTCATTTTGGACGAGATGCATTTGGCCAAGGATGCCTTTTTACAAGACATCGCCATCTTGTTCAACTTTGAGATGGATTCGACCAACCCATTTGTCTTGATTTTGGCCGGGCTGCCCCATTTACAGGGGAAGCTGCGGCTCAATCAGCACCGCCCTCTCGACCAGCGGATCATCATGCGATACCGGATGGGGCCGATGGAGAAGGAAGAGGTGGCGGGCTACATCGAGCATCGGATGAAACAGGCCGGGGCGAAGCATCCGATCTTCACCCCATCGGCGTTAGAGGCGATTGCCCTGCAGTCGCGGGGATGGCCTCGGGTGATCAACACGTTGGCCACGACGTGCCTGTTATACGGGCATCAGCTGAAAAAGGACGCCATTGACGAAGAAGTGGTGCGCATGGCCGCAGAGGAAATGGGGTATTAGCACGAAAGGGGCCGAATCGGCCTCTTTTGTGCTTTCTCTTTTCCATCGGTCCATCAGGCGCGCTGGAAATCTTCATCTGAAAGAGCGTGCAAACGTTCCGAAAGAATGTGCAAAATCCGGAACAATCCGCAAAAATTTTGCACATTATTTCAGAATCCATCTGAAATAATTTGAAAAAGGGATTCTGAAATAATGTGCTAATTTACAGATATATCCTGTTCCATTTCCGTTTGTATAACTTACCCCCGTCGGAGCAGATGGTTTTGCCAAATTCGGAATGGTCGGCATATACGCACCGGACATGGCGCTTTCGCCTTGAGGAAAAATCGCACTGACTCGGAACCAGTAGTTCTTGCTATTCGGATAACTTCCTCCTGAATTTCGATACACCGGGGAAGGATCGACAGCAAGCTCCGTCCCTAACTGATCTTGGTGCAGGTCGTATCTTCCAGCGCTAATTTCAGAAGGGGTCGGCCAGATTTTTTTCCCCTTTGTACTCCAGGAAGTGACATTGCCTACATCAAACGCTTCATATGATTTCCCGTTATAAATCCAAACTTTATAACCCGTAGCACCAGGAACCGGATCCCATGATAAATTGATATATCCTGTGCCATCCCCATTACTGAAGGCCGTTCCTGTCGGCGTATGGGGAACGGGTATCGTATACGTAACGGACAAATATGGTTTATAACTGCTGTTCGTCGTGGAAACGACTTTTTTCCAATAGGTTTGTCCATTGCCATTCGTATGAAGTTTCAATCCGTAATTTGGCTTTGTCCCGGATGCCCATTCTTTTACCGTATTCGTTACATCAAATTGCGCCCATTGGTCTCTTGCGACATCAACCTTGCCAATGTTGGTGGAGGAAGGTTGATTACTCCATGTTAACGTGCTCGCGGACCATGAGCTGTCTACCACATCGAGCCATAGCCCTGTTGGTGTTGTCGTATAATACGAATGGGTGACATAGACATGGAACGTGGCATTCGTCACATTCATATATTTGATGCTTGATAAATCCGGGTGCAAAAAGCCATAGCAAGTGCCTGTTGTTCCATCATAATACCCCACCTTTAAAACGTATTGTCCCTGCGCCGAATCCCACTTACTTGATGAGGAACTATAGTTGGTTGTCGGATAGGCGCTCATTACAAATGCATCAGCAGACACCTGAATGGAAGTACTCGGATCAATATAAACAGGGTATACACGTTTAGGGTCTTTCAGCCATTCGGGATCGGCTTTAACTGTTAAAATGTATCCTTCATCATCTTTTTGCAATTCATAACTTACATTCTCCGACCGTTGAGCTTCTCCAGAATGCTCATCAACATGGGAATCCACCATAAAAGGCTTCGGCAACTCAAACACCTTTTCATGTTTTTTATTTGTCAATAAAATGGAGCCATCGTCTTGAATGTCTGCTTGTAAATCCGTTTTCAGACGAAATTTGAAAATATGATAGCCAGTAAACGAATGAAGAACCAAATCTTCTTTTGTTGACTCGTTAAATGTAATATTTTGCAGGTCTATGCTCGGAAAAATGTTTTTGTGAAGAATTTTGTTGTCTTTTTTCTTATAGACGGCGGCAACATCCTTCGCTTTTATCGGTTGTACGTCATTACCTGCTGCCTCTAAAATAGAATAGGAAATCGAATATCCATTGTAATGGAAATTGGCGTATTCTCCATCGACCATCTTTTTATAAAAGTTTGTCTCCAAAATGGTATTCTGTGTTTCAACGTAATTCGTATTATTGGTGCTATCCGTTAGGCTAGAAGATACTTCCTCAAATCGTTTTTGATTCTTTTTCTTAATATGAATAGGTTCAAAGTAGATCTTCTTGGTAAACGTGCCATCACCGTTGTAGTAAACCTTTGTATTCTCAGTTCTTTCTTCTATGATTTCCCCTGGCTTGAGATCACGTTTCGGGGCTTCCGGCACCTTTGGCGGCCCCTCTTTTGGCGCCACACGGTCAACCCCTGATCGGATCGTTTCGGCAAGCCCCTTTGTCGGGACGCTTGGCATCACTAAAGCCCATACGATCATCCAAACCAACCATCATCGCAAACGAATGTTTCTCATATGCTCTCCTTCCCGATTTCCATTACTTTTACAATCAAATTGTATCTTTCCTGCTCCCTGCCATCCATCATTTTCGACAGACAAAGTTCGACATGGCTTTGGGCTGGAACGTCTATAATCCTAATAATGAATGTTGAGATGTTTCCCTTTTTTATTTATTTGAGAACGAGCATAGAAGAAGAGGTAGGCTTTTGAAACGACCCTTTGCAAAACCGTTACAAGGAATTCATGCCCATTTCACATCATGCTTGTGCAATGAAAAAGCAATACCGCCTAACCAAAAGAAAAAACCCCAAACGGTCATGGATGCCTCCCGTTTGGGGTTCGCTCAAGAATAGAGCACGATCATCGCGATGAAAAAGTACGCCGCGTTGGCGATTTCCAAAATGCCCAGTTTCATGATCGGCAGCGACTTGCCATATAAATAGACGGCGCGGATGACGCTCGGTGCATAGGCCAAGACGGCGAACGGCTCGCCGATGGCGATGAGGCCGACGATCAACAGGGCGTGGTAGCCCCATGACAGCCATTTGTACCGCTCGTTTTTCTTTTCGCGAATCATCGTTTTTACGTAAAACGTGCTGCCGATGAAAAAGAGGAAGGAAAACAGGGCGAGTTCAAACGCTTCGATCGTCAACGCCCCGCGTCCGGCGTAAAAGGCGGCGAGGCCGCCGATGCAAAACGCCGCGATGGCGGCTACATCATTCCAAAAGGCGCGATCGTTCTTTTTCTTGCTGTAGTACGTGTTCACCAAGAAAAACGGCACCATGGCGAGCCCGAAGTAGAAAAGCGCCGGCTGTTGCCAAAGAGAGACGGCAAGCGCCGCGGCGGCGATGGCGCCATAGCGGGCGGCGGCGGGCACGTACGGCTCTTTCCGCTTCGTTTTCACCGCCATCAAGAGCGGATACGTCGCCAAATAGAGCGCAAGCCAGGCGACAAAGAGCGGCGCGTGAATCCACGAAAGCCCACCGGCGTACGCCCCGAGCCAAAACGGGATGATGAGCATCGCCCAGGCGCCGTGTTGTTTTGGCATCACCCATTTGCTTTTGTTCGCCATCCGTCTCATCCTCCGCTTACCGGTGGAATAAAGGCGACCGTGTCGCCGGCATGAAGCGGCGACTCGTCGCGGACATACTCCTCGTTGACCGCTGTCATGACGCGCCCGAGCGAGATGCCGTAGCGCTCTTCCACTTCGTCTTTCAGTTTTTTCACCGTTTCCGGAACATTCGGCCACATCACTTCCCGCTCGCCGATTTGCTCGCCCAAATGGGCGAAAAACAATAGACGGATCATTCCTCTTTCACCTCCGGTTTTCCGGACGGATACGCCGTTGTTTCAAGCTGGTCGCCCACCCAGGCGCTTCCGTCCTCCCATTGCTCTTTTTTCCAAATCGGCACGATTTGCTTGATCCGCTCAATGGCATAGCGGTTCGCCTCATACGCTTCGGCGCGGTGCGGCGAGGAAACCGCGATGACGACGGCGATGTCGCTGATCTTAAGCCGCCCGATCCGGTGGGTGATGGCGGTTTTCGCCCCTGGCCATTTCTCCGCAATTTCCGCCCCGATTTGCGCGAGCATTTTCTCGGCCATCGACACGTACGCCTCATATTGCAAAAAGAGCGTCCTCTTGCCGTTCGTCCATTCGCGCACCGTGCCGGCAAAGACAGCGACCGCCCCCGCTTCCGGACGCATCACTTTTTTCATCACATCCTCGACCGAAATCGGCCGGTCGGTAATGGCAAACAACGGTTCTGTCATGTTCGTGTTCTCACCTCGTTCATGAGCCATGGAATATATTCGTCATCATCGGCCAGCGAAAACACCGGGTGCGCTAGCGGCCCTTCGAGCGGCTCCCAGGCGATGACGGCGCGGATGTTGGCGAGGTGCTGAAGCGACGCCCAATCTTCCCAAGTGCGGACGAGCACGACTTTCGGGTGCCGCTCTTGTTTGTAGCCTTCGACCAACACGAGATCGAGCCGAAGCGGCGCATAAAGCGCCAACACATCATCCAACCGCCACAACGGGCGGCGGAGATGAAGCTGCAAAAGCCCGTCCCCTTCCACCGCCGTTGCCACCGCCCCGGCCCGCTCATGGCGGACGGAATCGACGCCTTCCGGCCGCGCGGGCTCGCCGCCATGGCCGTGGTGCTTCACCGTCCCGACGCGCCATCCTTCCCGGACAGCGGCCGCCACCCATTTTTCCATAAGCGTCGTTTTGCCGCTATGTTTATAGCCGACGACTTGCCAGACGTTCATTCGCTTGACCCCTCATCGTCATCCAAAAGCCACACTTCCACCTCATCGCCAACCGCAAACCCTCTCGTTCCGCCCGGCAGCACCATCAAGGCGTTCGCAAAGGCAAGCGAGGTGACGATGTTCGACTTGTCCATGCCGACCGGCTTCACGACAAGCCGACCGTCAACCGCCTCGACCCGGCTGCGCACGAAGCGGGTGAACGGGTTCGGCTTCGGAAAATCGGCGCCAAGGGTGGCTTTCGCTTTTTTCAAATACGGCTTGACCGAAAACAGCCGCGTGCGCACGACCGGGCGGACGAACAGCTCATACCCGACGTAGCACGCCGACGGGTTTCCGGATAGACCGAACAGCAGCTTGCCATCAATCTCGGCGACGGTCGTCACGCTCCCCGGGCGCATGGCGATTTTGTTAAACAACACGTTCGCTCCGAGCCGCTTGTAAATGGCGGGCAAATAATCAAAATCCCCGACCGAGACGCCGCCGGTCGTAATGAGCATGTCCACTTGATCGAGCGCCTGGCGCACAGCGTGAAAACACGCATCGAGGTCGTCGGCGAGCTGGCCCAAATAAATCGGCTCGGCGCCGCTTTTGAACACCTGCGCCTCGATCATGTAGGCGTTGCTGTTGCGGATTTTTCCCGGCACAAGCGGTTCAGAGACGTCAAGCAGTTCGCTTCCGGTCGCAAAAATGCCAATCCGCGGCTTTTTCGCCACCTTCACTTCGGCGTAGCCGAACGTCGCCAAGAGCGCCGCCACCCCGGGATTGATGCGCGTCCCTTTTTCGATGAGCGGCTGCCCTTTTTTCGCATCTTCCCCTTGAAACGAAATGTTGTCGCCAGGGCGGAACGGGCGCTTAATCGACATATACGTTTTTCCATCCCGCTCATACTGTTTGGCGAGCTCGAGCATGACGACGGCATCGCATCCTTCCGGAATTTGCGCCCCGGTCATCAAGCGCACCGCTTGAAATGGGCCGACGGGCCGCTTCGCCACTTGCCCGGCGCCGATCGTTTCGATCACTTCAAACTCGACCGGACGATCCAGCCCCGCTCCTTCCGAGTCGGCGGCGCGAATGGCAAATCCGTCATACGGCGAGCGGTCAAACGGCGGCACGTCATGGTCGGCGCGCAAATCTTCGGCCAAATAGCGGCCGTACGACTGCCTTAGCGGCACGATCTCCTCTTCTCCTCTCCCAGCGTAACGCATCACCCGGGTGATGGCTTCCGCTACGGGAATGGGGGTTCGTCTTTCGACCATCTCTCTCTCTCCTTTCGATCATACGGCTGGCGGCAACGATATCGTCCTTTTAACGTTGTTGCCATTGTTGCAGCCGTTTTATGCCTTCCGCCAACTTTTCATCAACGACACTCGCATCGGCGATGTGTTGCAAAATCATCTCCCGCGTTTCGCCAAACAAAGCGGTGGACTGTTCGAGCTCTTGCCTCACTTCATCCGCATAGCGGTATTGTTCCTGAATATAGTTTAGCACGTCTTGGGCCCGATTTTCGACTCGATCGATCAGTTCCATCATCGCCGACCATTTCCGCGCTGTATGAATGCTCATTTGGACAACCGTTTCGATCAAAGACGAAATGGCCTCCGTCTGCTCAAGCGACCGCTCGATTTCCTGCTGCACAGCATCGGTTAACTGATGAATCGTTTCCGTGCTGTCCGCCGTATGCTCAGCCAATTTCCTCACTTCAGCGGCGACGACGGAAAACCCTTTGCCATGCTCTCCGGCACGGGCGGCTTCGATCGAGGCGTTTAACGCAATCAAATTCGTCTGTCCAGCAATTTCTTTAATCACTTTCACAATTTGTTCAATTTCTTGCGAGCGGCCGCGCAACCGATGCATCGCGGCCGATGTCGTTTCCATCTCACTGCCAAGCCGCCCCATCGCCTGCTCCATTTCTCCCGACATGCGGATGCCTTCTTTTGCTGCTGCGACCATCTGACCCGCCGTCTCCACCAACGCGTTCCCTTGTTCGCACAAACGGTCGGAGATCGCGTATGATGACTTGCTGAGCGTACTGACATTATCGACTTTTTCTTTCGTTCGATCAACGAGTTGGCCTAATACATGGTGTTGCCCGTTGACCACTTCATGCTGGTGAACGATGTCCTGCAACTCCCCAAGCAAACCGGCCACCGTCTCATGAACCGCTTCCTTTTGTCTCGTAAGCTTTTCTTTCATCTCAGCGAGTTGCCGCTCCAGTTCTGTTTTTTCCTCCTCCCACTGCCTTCCCTTCACCAACGCCCACATATCCGTCTCCCCTTTTCCTTCTCTGGATTTGCTTCTGTTGTCAACACGTTGTATGTTATCCGCTGAACATGTACGTTCTCAGTCATGAAAGCAGACACCGCCTCCGCAAAGAGTCAGCAGAAGTCTGCTTTTTTTCATTGTACGATAAAGAAGAAACGTGCTGTTGTGACGTTTATCACATGGATCGATGTCCACTTTTTTTTACGTATGTGAGATCCGTCACAACACCTTCGCGGAAAACACGGTATGCTGAAGCTGTAACGATTGGATCAATGGAGGGATGATGAATGGAACAGCGGTTTACTGAACAATCATTGATTGGCGATATTGTTACTCAATTTCCGAAAGCAGCTGATTTGTTTAAAGCGCGGCGCATCGATTTTTGCTGCGGCGGACAGCGTCCGTTAAAAGAAGCGATCGAAGAGCTCGGACTTGATGGCGAAGCGCTTCTTCGCGAGCTGAACACCCTTTACGCGGAAGCGCAAAACAAGCCGACCGGAAATTGGAGTGAAGCGCCGCTAGCCGACTTGGTCGATCATATCATCAACACGCACCACCGCTATTTGAACGAGGAACTGCCGCAGCTCAGCCCGTATGTCACGAAAGTATTGCGCGTACACGGCATGCACCATCCGCATCTTTCCCGCGTGCATAAACTGTTTCATGAGTTAAAAACAGAACTCGAGCAGCATCTCATTAAAGAGGAAACGGGAGCGTTCCCGCTCATTTTGCAATTTGCCGACAACCCATCGCCGGAGAACCGGGAGGCGGTCGAGCGGGCCGTTCGCGAACTGGTCAATGAGCATGATGTCGCCGGTGATTTGATGAAAGAAATTCGTGAAATCACAAACGACTTCACCCCGCCAGAAGACGCGTGCGGCACGTATCGCCTCGTCTACAACCGGCTGGCCGCGCTTGAAGACGATTTGTTTACCCACATCCATTTGGAAAACAACATCCTCTTCCCGCGCGTGTTGGCGGCGGTGAAGGTTTAAAGGAAGAAAGACGCCGATTCGCACTTCCGAAAACATAAACCAAAAACGGGATCGCTTCTTCTATGAAAAAGAGCGCTCCCGTTTTTCTTCATCCCCCAATATACGACATTTCAATTTTCGGGCGCTGTTTCGCTGTCTCTGCCGTCCGTTCTTCTGAATAGCGGTCTGTCCGCTCGCTCCAGATGGCGGCGATCAGCGCCTTCAGCTCTTCTTTCCCCGCGCCGGCGCGCAGTTTGTCTTTCAACGACACGCCCTCAGAAGCAAACAAACACGTGTACAGCTTGCCATCGGCGGAAATGCGCGCCCTCGTGCAGCTCCGGCAAAACGTTTCCGTCACCGAGGCGATAAAGCCGACTTCTACGTTCGTGCCCGCGTACCGGTAGCGGCTCGCCACTTCGCCGAAGTACGCTTTTTCAACCGGTTCAAGAGGGTGCATGGCGTTGATTTGTTCATACATCTCTTTTTTCGTCACGACATGGGAGTAATCCCAGCCGTTCGTGGTGCCGACATCCATAAACTCAATCAAGCGGAGCGGAATGCCTTGTTCTTTGAAATAGGCCGCCATTGGCACGATTTGCGAGTCGTTCCACCCTTTTTTGACGACCATGTTCACCTTGACGCCGAGCCCCGCCGCCCGGGCGGCTTCGATGCCTTTTAACACCGGGGTGACGCCGACGCCGATGCCGTTCATTTTTCGGAAAATGTCATCATCCAACGCATCCAAGCTGACGTTGACGCGCTTCAACCCGGCTTCTTTCAGCCGCTGCGCCCATTTCACTAAATGGACGCCATTGGTCGTCAAGCCGATATCGCGCAGGCCAGGGAGCGCGGACAGCCGCTCAATGAGCGCATCGAGGTCGCGCCGAAGCAACGGCTCGCCGCCGGTCAGGCGGATTTTTTCAACGCCAAGCTCGACAAAACATTCCGCTAAAAGCGCCATTTCCTCAACCGTCAACAGTTGGTCTTCCGCCAAAAAGCGAAAATTCGGCCCGAACACTTCCGCAGGCATGCAATAGACGCAGCGAAAATTGCATTGGTCGATGACCGACAACCGCAAATCGCGAAGCGGGCGGGCGAGGCGGTCGGTGATCTTCACCCGGTCGCGCTCTTCCATGTCGCTCCCTCCTTTCCCTTTCATGGGCCGCGTGATGTTCCAACGGCCTGCTCCTTATCGCTGCCAACGGCCTAGTTTCGCCGCACAGGACAACAAACTAAATGACAATCCAATGGTGACCGCCACCCATGCCCACGCCAACTCCATCCGCCCCGACTCCATCGCCATATAGACAGCGGTGGGGATCGTTTGCGTTTTTCCCGGAATATTCCCGGCAAACATGAGCGTTGCGCCAAACTCCCCCAGGCTGCGGGCAAACGACAGCACCGCCCCGGACAACAAGGCGTTTCTGGCCAGCGGCAGCGAAATATGCCAAAACACTTGGCGCTCATTCGCCCCATCGATGCGCGCCGCTCCTTCAACGGTTGGATCAACGGCTTCCAGACCCGCTTTGGCCGCCTGGTACATGAGCGGAAACGACACAACAACCGCCGCCATCACCGCCGCGCCGGGTGTAAACAGTACCGTTGTGTGAAACCACGTTTCCATCAACTGTCCGATCGGGCTATGCCGCCCAAACAGCACAACAAGCAAAAAACCGACAACCGACGGCGGCAGCACGAGCGGCAACATAAACACCGTCTCCACGATCGTCTTCCCACGAAACCGGCGGCGCGCCATCCACCTCGCCGCCGCTGTTCCAAGGATTGCGACGATCACTCCGGCAAGAAGCGATACGTTTATCGATAACCATACCGGTGACCAAAACTCTTCCATCGACGAACCTCTCTCTGTTCCGTCTCCCTTTTACCATACGAAAACAAACAGTAGAATGCTGTGATGCTACTCACATTGTAACATAGAAAAAGGAAAAACCAATTTAGAAAAAATTGTGACGCCTCGCACAAAAAAACAGTAACCGGTGATTTTTTTCACTCTCTCCCGCTGTGATGATTTTTACAATAGAAATAGCTGAATGAATGGAGGTGCTATCGATGGAAGCTGCAGTGAATGGATATTTTCCCCATTTACGTTCTTTGTTGCAATCGTCGAAAAAAGTGATTCCGTTGCGCAAGCACTCCTTTTTGTTCCAAGAAGGGATGCCAGCCAATGAATTGTATTTGATCCTCTCTGACAAAGTGCAAGTAAGCAAAATTTGTCCGGACGGAAAAGAAATGTGCTTCCGCATTTGCGGAAGCGGGGAAATCGTTGGTGAATTGACGCTGTTTACGAACGATGCACACTACTTGTTGACGGCCAAGGTAATAGAGCCAGGCGAAGCGGCAGTCGTAAACAAAGAGGAACTGGAACAGCAGCTGCTTATCAATCCGACCCTTACTCTTGAATATATGCGCTGGATGAGCAAGCATGTCCGGCGGACGCAGACGAAGTTTCGCGACTTGATGATGAACGGAAAAAAAGGGGCGCTCTATTCGACGCTCATTCGCCTATGCAACAGCTATGGCGTCCCGCTTGAAGATGGAAGCATTTTGATCGACGTCGCATTGAAAAACCAAGATTTAGCCAACTTTTGCGGCACAACGCGCGAAAGCGTTAATCGGATGCTCAATGCATTAAAACAACAAGGGATCATCTCGACAAAACGGGGGAAAATTACGGTTCATGATTTAAACTATTTGAAAACGGAAATTCAATGCGAAGACTGTCCGCCGGATATTTGTTGCATTGAGTGAGCGGTGCACCGTAGTTAGGGGTCTGTCTGATCGTTCCCCTTCGATACACAGCAACGACCAAGCCATTTTGGCGCGCTGATTAGAAGAACGCCCGACCGACCGTTGTTCGCGGCCTGCCGGACGCTCTCTTTTTTTCGATTGTGATGCGAATCACTTCTTTTTCTTTTCACCGCCGTATAATAAGAGCTATAGGGCTTTAGGCGGCTATCTCCCGTTTAGGGAAATGGGGAAACATTAATGTCCGCTTGTTTCTGAGCCGTCGTCTTCGCCCGTTTCGGTCACTTTCAGCATGGCGACGGCTCCTTTTTGTGCATGGTTAAACTGATGAGTGACGATCGGGTATATTCCCGATTTGCGCCGTCATTTCAACGCGGACGTCATGCGGTCCGATCCGCTCCATTTTCAACGGCACCGGTGCTTGGTTCAATCCTTTATGCGCCGCTAACATGTTCGTAGCAGACTGTTGCGTAGTTGCCGCTGTTCCGTTTTTATTTTCCGCCTTTGCCTCTCCTCCTCCCCCGTTGCTGCATGCGGCCAAAAGCGACGCAACCAACGCAACTGACAACAACGTAGACACATTTCGTTTCACTGTTTTCTCCCCCTTCAGTTGATTTGATTTACACCTTCAGCGTACGCCATTTCTGCCTTTCCCCTAGTGATTTGTATCACCAAGGAGCGGCCATGTTTGAAGGGTTCGTGAAATAATGAGCAATAAATATTCGCAATGTAGCAACCGTAACGAATGTAGCCCTATTCACTAACGGAGAACGACCTTCCTCTTTGCGGATCGCCATTTTCCATCCTTTCGTTGAGCTTGTACCTCCGCAAACCAAAAAGAGGCCAAAAGCATATGCTTTTGGCCTCTTTGGATCTGGCATCGGATTTTACGATGCGTATCGCTTCGCCGATTCGCCGGCTTTTTTGCCGAAGACGATTCGATTCAATAAGAAGCAGATCAAGGTAAACAGGCTGAGAAGCATAAACCCGAGCACGTAAGAACCAGTCACATCTTTGATGATGCCCATTAAAATCGGCGGAAAAAAGCCGCCAAGTCCGCCCCAGGCGCCGACAAGGCCGGTGACGGCGCCCGTTTCGGCTGGGAACAGCTGCGGCACGAGTTTGAACACCGCACCGTTGCCCAGCCCAGACATCACGGCCACAAACAAACAAGCCGCTGTCATCACCCAAATGTTTTCCATTCCAAATACGATCGTCAAGGCGCCGATTGTCATTCCAGCGTAGACGAACGTCAACACCCGTTCAGCTCCGATTTTATCGCCAAGATAGCCGCCGACTGGCCGCGCAAGCGTAGCGAGTACAGTAAACCCAGCCGCGCGCATCCCAGCATCCACTGGCGTCAACCCATACAAGTCAACAAGCAGCGACGGCAAGTAAATGCCAAAGGCGACAAATGCTCCGAATGTGACGAAGTAAAACAGCGACAACGTCCACGTATGTTTGTATTTCAACACCGACAGCGATTCGCGCATCGTTTTTTGTTGTTTTGGCTTCGGCATATCCGGTGTGAAAAACCAAACGAGAACGAGCATGACGACAACCGGAATGATCATCCCCCAAAAAGCCCAAGGCACACCAAACGCTGCGGCAATCGATGGAACGGAAAACGCAGCAACCGCCGTGCCGAAGTTGCCCATCGCGTTAATCCCAAGCGCCGTCCCTTGCTTTTCCGGCGGAGTCAAGCGCGACACGAACGTTACCGAGATCGCGAACGACGTCCCGGCCATACCGATGAAAAACGCCCAAAACAGAAGCATCGCATACGAATCCGCAAACCCTGCGCCGATGAGCGGAACGATTAAAAACAGGAGCAGCAGCGAAAACAGCCTTCGTCCGCCGATCCGGTCCGTCCAAATGCCAAGCGGCAAACGCATGATCGAGCCGAGCAGCACCGGAATGGCGACTAAAATGCTTTTTTGCGTCGATGTCAGCCCGTACATTTCTTGAAACGTGCTCGCAAGCGGCGAAAAGACGGCCCAAACCGCGAATGAAAACGTCATGGCCAATGTTGTGATCGGCAGCAGCGCCTTTTGTTTATTCATGAAAAGCCCCTCCCAAACTTTCAAAATTTGTGACGTTGTTTGTACTTCCATCATACGCAGGAGAAGGAAACGGATTTGTGAGGTTGATCACATTCTTGCCTGTTGTCACCATTTTGCCACAAGCGTTGTCACGGTTTTGTCACATCCAAAAAAAAGAAAAAGCCCGTCCCCAAAAGGAACGGACACGATTTGGCAGAACGTTTTTCACATACGAACGATAAGAAACGCTGTTGGGCGCACACATCTCTTCCGCCCCGTCTACGGCAAACAACTTGTTTTCTCACCCACTCGCCCGTATCTCCTGCCTCATAAACAACCAATACGCGACCGCAAAGCAGATGAGGGTGGCGGCAATGAGCGCGGTCGCCTGCGGCCAAATAAGCAGCAAACTTTGCGAGAATGGCAAGGGGGCCGCAACAGCGCCGGCCGTTTGCTCCACCGTGACGATCCCTAGCGTTCGGACGTCCGGCGAAAGCAAGGCGGTTGTTGATTCATTGAACAAGTAGCTCGGCGACAATCTCATGAGACCAAGCACCAACTCTTGACGGCCGACCGCCTGCTCGACGGACGTAATGGCGTCAGACTGCAAAAACGATTTCGCAAATACTTCCACGATCATCGAGTAGAAAAGATTGAAAAACAGCCAAACGGCCATCGACGACAACGCGGATGTCGCCGCCTGGCGGAAGACGACGGAAAACAAAATGCCGAGATTCAGCCAAAAGGCGATATACACAAGACATAACAACAAAAAGCAAACCATGCGGGCAAACTCTTCGAAAGTAGGCGGAATCCCCAAGACCAAAATGCCCAACGCCATCACGAGCAGGCCGAGCGAAAGAAACAAAACAGCATTCAACAACAGCGCAGCGACAAACTTGCCGTTGATCACATAATCGCGCGGAATCGGCTGGGCCATGAGCCGGCTTAACGTCCCCCGATTCCGCTCCGAATTGATGGCGTCAAATCCAAGGGCGATGCCGAGCAGCGGCCCGAGAAAGCTGACAAACGTCAGAAACGAAGGCAACGTTCCGTCCGAGACGGTGAATAATTTTAGAAACAAGTAGGCGCCTTTCGCGATTTCCTTGGCCTCTTCCGAGGAATCCAACGCGTCCCGGATTGTCGTCATCGCCGTATACAGCGAGCCGAAGCAAGTAAGCAAGATGAGGGCGATTAAAATGATCATGCGCCAACTCGTCAAATAATCGGCCAGTTCTTTTTTGACAATGGCCGAAAAGGCGCTGTTTGCCCCTCTTGCTCGTTTCTTCTCATCAAGCGCACCCACCTTCAGCCGTTCGCTCCATCTTTTCACATATGAAAAAACATCGTTTGCCCATCGCTCTTCCTTACTGGCCTTCACGTACATCCCTCCCTTCAAAATAGCGGTGATAAATCTCATCAAGTCCAAAATCCCGCCGGCTGAGATGGAACAGCGAAGATCCTGATTCGATGATCGTCTGGCTGATGGCGGCGCTCACATCCGTTTGGCAATACACATCCCATCCATCTTCCGTTTGCTCCACTTTATTGACGCCCGGAATCGCCTCGATTTTGGACCGTAAGGAAGCGTCAAGCGGCGAAGCAACCACATGGATGACATAGGCATCCTGCAAAAACAGCTGTTGCGCCAGGCGTTCGATATTCCCTTCGGCCAACAATCGGCCGCCCACGAACAAGCCGACTCGGTCGCAAATTTTCTGCACATGGTGCAATTGGTGCGAGGACAGCAGGACCGTGATGCCTTCATGGCGGCTCAAATCGCGGATCAGCCGAAGCAGCTCGCGCACTCCCTCAGGGTCGATGCCCAACGTCGGCTCATCCAAAATGATCACTTCCGGGCGCTTCATCAACACATCGGCCAAGCCGAGCCGCTGCCTCATTCCCCGCGAGTATTTCCCCGCTTTTTTATGGGCCGCATCGGTCAAATTCACCTTCTCGAGCAGCTCCCACGCTCGCTTTTCCGCCTCGGCGCGAGGAATGCCGTTTAACGCCGCCGTATACAGCAAGTTCTCCAACCCTGTCATGTGATGGTAAAAGCCGACATCATCCGGCAAGTACCCGACTTTCCGTTTAACGTCAATGGGATTTCGCACTGGATCGATCCCGCATACCCTAACCATGCCGGACGTCGGCTCGGTGAGCCCGAGCATCATCAAAATCGTCGTCGTCTTTCCGGCCCCGTTCGGGCCAAGAAGCCCAAAAATTTCCCCTTTTTGAATGGAAAGCGACAAATGGTCAACCGCCCGATGGTCGCCATACGTTTTGCACAAGTTGTCAAGCTCGATGACAGCGGGTGCTGCCATGCTTACCTCCTCCCGTATGTTTTGATCAAATAGTACAGCCCTCCGGCCACCCCGAGAATGATCAACACCGCCACCACTCCCCAAACGGTCGACGTTTTGACCGAGACGCGGAACGCCGCCTCCGCCGACGTTTCCGCCGTTTGCGCCTGGAAGTTGACAACATAATCCCCAGCGATCGCTTCATCCGACGCTTTCACTTTCGCCTTGACTGTTTTGGAATCGCCCGGGTTCAGCTGGGCGATCGTGCTTTGATCGAATTCCACTTCCCAATCAGGCGGAGCGTCAGCCGTCATATTGATGTTCAAAAGTGGAGCGCTTCCGGTGTTTTTGACAACAAGATCGATCACCCGTTCATGCCCCGCCGTCACATCGGTGCTTAAGTTTCCTGACGGCGTCGTCAGTTTGAGCGCATACGTGCCCGTAATGACCGCTTCTAACGTCAGCTCAGCCGACGTATCGCTCGTTTGCGCTTTGATCGGGATTTTGTACGTGCCCGCTTTCACATTTTCCGGCGGTTTAACCTCTACGGTAATGTCTCTTGATTCATTCGGCTCGAGCTTCACCGACGTAACGGAATTGCCTTCCGATTTGAACGTGACTTGCCAACCTTTTTCCGCCGCCGAACTTAACGCGTAATTTTGCGTCTTGGCGGTTCGGTTTTTCAGCGTGACATCATACGTGAAGCTCGAATCCGCGTGCCCCTCGAGGTTCGTTTGTTCCGACGTCAGTTCCGTTTTAAACGATCCTTGTTCCGTCACGCGGACAAGCAGCGGCAATTTCGATGAACCACTGTCCCCTTTCGCGACGAGCCAAAAGCGGTAATCCCCCTTGTCGACATCCAGCGGCACGGTCACTTCCAACGTGACCTCTTCTTCTTTTCCGCCTCGGACGGACAGCTGCTCAATCGTTCTCCCCTCAGCGGTAATCGAAGTCGACCATCCTTTCGGCAGGTGGTCAAACGAGAAGGTGACGTTTTCAATGTTGGAACCGTTGTTGATGACATTGACCGTATAGTCGATTGTTTCCCCCGGCGTCACGGAAAGCCCGGTGTATGGCGTGAAGAGAACAACACCGCTTGCCGCCGATGCCGGGCGGATCGGAAGAAGAAGCGAAAAGAGAGTCAAGATCATGGCGAACATCATGATGATCCTGCTTTGCACGACATTCACTCCCTCCTTCTGTTTTCACTTCGTATACGCCAGAAATGGATCAATGGATTTGTTTTGCAGGAGAAAAATTCAGTTGTAGAATAGATGCAGAGCAACCATTCCAAGCATGCGTCGGGAGGTGGGCAAGATGGAAGACCGACGGAAAGACCTCGAACTGCTCGAGAAGATCGCCGAAGGCTCGCGCGCCGCCTTTGACCGTTTTTACGAAAAATACGCTCCGATGGTCTATCATATCGCTCTTCGGATCGTCGGCGACGAGGTGGAGGCGGAAGATGTCAGCCACGATGTGTTTCTCGAAATCTTGCAAAAACCGCATCAATTCGACCCGAAACGGGGAAGCGTTCAAGCCTTTCTTGCCGTGAAAACGAAAAGCCGGTCGCTCGACCGCCTGCGCAAGAAACGGGACCTTTTAGTGAGCCGCCTTGAGGAAGCAGCTTTAACAGAAAAGGGGGCGGAATTTGATTTTCTCCGCCAACTGGAACAACAAGTCATCATAGACGCTTTAACCCATCTCCCCGAGGAGCAGCGGCAAGCCATCATTCACTTTTACTTTCATGGGGAAACACAGCGGGAAATCGCCGCCGCGATGAACAAACCGTTAGGCTCCGTCAAGTCGCTCATCCGCTACGGCTTGCGCAATTTGCGGAAACAAAAAGAGCTGTTCCACTGGATGGGGGCTGGCAGAGGTGAAGAACAGCATGAAGCATAGCCATATTTCGGAAGCAAAAATCGTGGACTGGCTGTTAGGCATGCTGCCAGAGCAAGAAAAAGAAGACGTGTCCAACCATCTAAAGCAGTGCCTTGAATGCCAACGCTTGCTTGAAGCGTGGAAAAACATCGGGCTTAAGGAGGAAGCTCAATATGAAGCACCTCCCCTTTCTCATAAAGAGCGAATTTGGGCCCAAGCAGAAGCGCAAAAACAAACGAAGCGGATGCGGCGCGGTCTCCGCATGGCAGGCGGGTGGATCGGTGCAGCTTTGGCCGTTTTCCTTTTCACCTTGCGCCTTTCCGCTCCCAGCGACGGACCAGCCGCTTCCCATGACCGATCGGATGAGCCATATCGATACCAGATTGTCGAACAACATACCGACATTCCGATCGAGCGAATCATCCATAATCCCAAAACGAAACAAATTCCGATTGAGCCATCGGCGCTCTTTCAACAGATGGACGGCACGATTTGGCTCAATGACAATACGAAGGAAATGTTGATGGAAATTGAAGGGCTGCCGCCGTTTGCGGCCCGCGATTATCAATTGTGGATCATTTACACCAACAACGAGGTCAAAGGGGAACTGTTGACGATCCGCCACGGAGCGGCGCGCATTTTGATCACCGGCGAGGATGTCAAACAGTTCAAGCAAATTAAAGCGAGCCTCGAACCAAAAGGGGGAAGCGCGGCGCCGACCGGGCCCGAGACCTTTATAGTCGAGTTGAACCACGAATGATCTTTCAACAAAAATGGGGAAGGGCGCCTGCTCCTCCCCCGTATGTTTTGAACACACATCCAACATCCGCCGCATGCGCCCGGGCAACCGTCTCACGAACGCCGTAGCGCCGTCATTTTAAGCGGCCGTTTTTCACCGCCCTCTTACCGTTGGCTTCGCTCTTTTGTCCGCAGCGCCTTTGGAATGTAAACACAATACGGCTCGCTTTCCAAATAGTCGCCCGTTACAGCGTAAGCGCGTGAACGAGAGCCGCCGCACACATATCGGAACTCGCAGACGCCGCATTTTCCTTTATATTTGTCCGGATTGCGCAAGTCTTGGAAAATCGGCGAGTGTCGGTAAATGTCCGCCAGCGGCGTTTCCCGGACGTTCCCGGCTTTGACCGGCAGCAGCCCGCTCGGATAGACGTCGCCAATATGGGAAATAAAGACGAAACCGTTGCCGTCGTTTACTCCTTTCGGCGCGCGGCCGAGCCCGTCGACTTGTCCGGTCAACCCTTGGTTCAACACATCTTCGTAACGGATGCCGCCTTTTGTCGCTTTTCCTTCGCGCATTTTCGCCTGCAGCACAACGCGGCGGTAATGCTGGCCGGCTGTCGTTTTAATGTCAAACGGAACGCGCTTGCTCGTTTCATACAACCAGCGGAACACCCGCTCATGCTCGATGGGGGAAATCATGTCCTCCTCCTTCCCCCTGCCTGTCGGCACAAGGAAAAAGACGCTCCAAAGGACGCATTTCAGCTTCTCAACCAATTCCGCCATTTCATCAAGCACATGAACGTTGTATCGCGAAATGACGGTGTTGATTTGCACGGGAATGTCGAGCTCATGCAAGTAGTGAATCGCACGGATCGTCAAATCAAACGAGCCGCTCACGCCGCGGAAATGGTCGTGAATCTCGGCGTTTGGCCCGTCAAGGCTAAACGCCCAGCGCGACAGGCCGACCTCTTTTGCTTTGCGGATCGCCTCTTTCGTCACGTTCGGCGTCGCGCTCGGCGTCATGGACACGCGCAATCCTTTATCGATCGCATATTCCGCTAAATCGTACACATCCGGGCGCATGAGCGGATCGCCGCCCGTAAAGACGAGCATCGGCTGATCCATCGCGTAAATCTCATCGATCAGTTTTTTCCCTTCCTCAAACGTCAACTCGCGCGGATCGCGATGGTATTGCGCTTCGGCGCGGCAATGAAGGCACTTGAGTTGACAAGCTCTCGTCAATTCCCAAATCACAATAAACGGATTTTCATTAAAATCGCGCATTGCGGCCCCCTCCTTGGCCTCCATTGTACCGCAACATTCAGGTGCGTTATGTGATATCGATCACATCCGCAGCGAGGCCACAACAGATGGCGATCGTACCATGAGCGAAGATGACAGCCGTTTAAACAGGCGGTATAACATTTAAGTAAAAACGAGTGGAGATGAGACGATGCCAGACGGGGTCTCGTACCACGCCAAAGACATTTCACGAAGTCGCGAAACGAACGGGGCTGACCGTCCTCGAAGTGGCGGACTTGGCGAAGGAAATCAACCTCCAGTCCAATAACGTAAAAGAGCCGAAGTCGTGCGGTTCTTTTTCGCCCTATTGCCGTTTCATAAAATTCAGGTCATCATCAAAAGGTGCACTTGACCTTTTATCTTAATTAGGCGAGAAGACTCCCACTTCAACGAAGCGAAGCGGAGTAAGTGGGAGATGAATCGCCTTAACTATATTTTGCTGAAAATAGGATAGATTCAGTAAAATATAGTATAATATAGT
>NZ_JBREBQ010000044.1:0-20739 GCF_052906625.1 Geobacillus sp. CCR
CCCAGCACGGACGTCCTTTGCGGCCCATCCAGCGCCGCGCGAAGGCGAAACACCGTGTTCCGGATTCGTTGACCTGCCCTCGCTGCCAGGCTCCCTCTTCTTACCTGTACGCCAATAACGGCGGAAAAGGGCAATACCAATGCAAAGTGTGCCAGTGCCGGTTCAACCACCGAAATCGGTTCACCAAGCAAGCGGTCTTTCGCTGCCCGCACTGCAAAAAGACGCTGGAAAAAATCAAGGAACGCAAAGAATACAACATCTATAAGTGCAAGAACAACGCTTGCCCGTTTTACCAGGCCAACCTTCGCCGGATGACGAAGAAGGAGCGCCAACAGTTTCAACAGGATCCTCAAGCCTTCAAGGTGCGGTATTTGTTTCGAGAGTTCTTGTTTGACTTTCTCCCGTTGGCTTCCTCGTCGCTCATCAAGCCGAAGGTCGATTTGTCCCGGCTGGCTGCGTCGCCGCACGTGTTGGGGCTCGTGTTGACGTACTACGTCAACTTTGGGATGTCCTCGAGGGAGACCGCCGCCGCCATGAAGGACATCCATGGCGTCTCGATCTCCCATCAGACGGTGCTCAACTACGCCAACAGCGTCGCGCTTTGGATCAAGCCCTTTGTCGACCGGTTCCCGTATGAGCTGTCCGGTTCGTTTTGCGGGGACGAGACGTATATTCGCGTCAAAGGGCGCTGGCATTACCTGTTCTTTATGTTTGACGCCGTCAAAAAGATCGTGCTGTCGTATCGCGTCTCGCCCAACCGGGACACGCTCTCGGCCATCAAGGCCATCGATGATGTCCTCAGGAAGCTAGCGTCCCTCCCAGACGACTTGTCGTTCGTCGTGGATGGCAACCCGATTTACCTGCTGGCGCAACACTTCTTCGCCCAACACGGGATTTCATTTGACGTCCGCCAAGTGATCGGGCTGACCAATGAGGATCCGGTCTCGGAAGAGTTTCGCCCTCTCAAGCAGATCATCGAGCGATTCAACCGGACCTTTAAAGGCAACTACCGCCCGACCCATGGGTTTGGTGCGGAAGAAGGCTCGGTGTCCTTTGTGACGCTGTTTGTGGCGTATTTCAACTTTCTGCGCCCACACAGCGCGCTCGAAGGCCGGGTGCCGGTCGTCATCCCGGAACTGGCGGATCTTCCGCATATGCCGGCCCGGTGGACGAAGCTGATCGCCATGGCACAAGCGTTTCTCCAACAAGAGGCGGCCTGACTTTTTTGTCCGCCGGAGCCCGTTGAACAGAACTCCTGCCGGATTCGGCGAAGCGAACCCTTGACCAACCGAACACCGCCAAAGGTAAAATTCGGTCATGGCAAGGGCGGCTTTCTTATTGCCTTCTTTTTGTCCCCGTCGCCCTTGATGACTCTTCCGCACCTTTGGCGGGTGTTGGTCAAGGGCGAATCCGGCCCTCCGCATGCCCCACGATGCTCAATGGGATGATCTGTGTGGAGTTTTCATAGAACTTTTGACGCTACCTGATTTCAAGCGCGGGTCAACTACTGTTTACGCCATGTTGCTACTATCGTTGAAAACGCTTTTAAAACTAACCACCTCTCCCCCTTTGTTTATTTCAAATCCTTTTTATAAGGATCTGAAAACAATTTGACCTTACAAATAGTATGTTTTATCCTAATACCGTTTTATATTGTACGTATAACTTTTAACTTCATTGTACCATTGTATATATTTTTTTCAATACAAAATTTAAAAAAATCAAGAAATAATTTTTATCCACCTTAAAATTGATACCGAAAGTTGTCCATATAACTTCCGTTACGTTGATGACTTTGCTTACACATTCGAAATTACCTCTCTTCTGTTAATGTCCAACTTTTATGTATGATAAAAACGAAGGACATGAGCCCTCCTTCCAGCCCATGTCCTTGGTGTTGTGCCGTATGGATTTGCACGCTGGCTTCACCTTACCGTCCCCGCCAGAATACTTCATTCCATCTTAGTTCGTTTTTGAATGACGAGACGGAAGTATGTTCATTGATCACTACACATTCAATGCCGGTCATTTCCGCAAAGTCTTGGAGCTGTTCAGCCGTGACGGCAAACGAGAAGCATGTGTGATGAGCGCCGCCGGCTAAAATCCATGCTTCGGCCGAATCGCGCAACGATGGGCGCGGTTTCCATAAAATGCGGGCGACTGGTAATTTCGGCATGTCGTGTTCCGGTTTCACCGCATCGACTTCATTGACAATGAGACGGAAACGATGCCCCAAATCGATCAATGATGCATTGACCGCTGCACCCTCGCCGCCGTCAAACACGAGACGGGCTGGATCTTCTTTTCCACCAATCGAAAGCGGATGAACTTCGATGCGCGGTCGCGTTGCTGCGATCGTCGGGCATACTTCGAGCATATGCGCGCCAAGAATCAGTTCGTTGCCCGGCTCAAAGTGGTACGTGTAGTCTTCCATGAACGATGTTCCTTTGCCATCCGCCATGACTTTCATCAACCGAACGAGAGCAGCCGTTTTCCAGTCGCCTTCGCCGCCAAATCCATATCCCTCTGCCATAAGCCGTTGAACCGCTAGTCCTGGAAGTTGCTTCATGCCGTGCAAATCTTCAAACGTCGTCGTAAAGGCAGTGAAGTTCCCGTCTTGCAAAAAGGCTTTTAACCCAAGCTCAATCCGCGCCTGCTCACGGATCGACTCGCGAACCGGTCCATCTTGACGGCCAGCAGGTACAATGTCATACAGTTCGGCATATTCATCAAGCAGTTCGTTAACGCTTTGTTCAGAAACAT
Source organism: Geobacillus sp. CCR (assembly GCF_052906625.1). Classification (NCBI taxonomy): domain Bacteria; kingdom Bacillati; phylum Bacillota; class Bacilli; order Caryophanales; family Anoxybacillaceae; genus Geobacillus; species Geobacillus sp. CCR. Next base: position 2,764 of record NZ_JBREBQ010000044.1, read on the forward strand.
CGCGAATAGATTGCACCAAATCCCCAATGCCATAACCGTTGATCGACCAGCCGAATTGAATTTGCGCTCCCACTTTGTCCCCTTCCGTTACCGCCACTTCACGCATGTTATCGCCGAAACGAGCCACTTTGAGCTGGCGGCTTTCTGCAAAGGCGACGGCCGTCCGCATCCATTTCGCCAGCCGCTCGCGGACTTCCGGGTCTTCCCAATGACCAACGACCACTTTCCGGGCAACTCCCATTCTCGCACCGATAAATCCGTATTCTCGGTCACCGTGAGCTGATTGGTTTAAGTTCATAAAGTCCATATCGATGCTGTCCCACGGAATATCACGGTTAAACTGGGTGTGAAGATGCAATAACGGTTTTCGCAGCTCCAAAAGGCCGCCAATCCACATCTTCGCTGGCGAGAATGTATGCATCCAAGTGATGACCCCAGCGCATTGTTCGCTCGCATTCGCCTCAAGGCAAACGCGCCGGATTTCCTCTGGCGTCGTCACGACTGATTTGAAAACGAATGGGAACGGAAACACCGAATCGCGATTCCATTCATTGACCATGATTCTTGAATGTTCTTCGACTTGTTTTAACGCTTCTTCTCCGTACAAGTGCTGACTTCCTGTCACAAACCAAAATTCATAAGGACGTAATGACAGCATCATTGCTCCTCCCCGTTCACGATAAAGTCACAGATTCTTTCGCCGCTCGTGCGGTTTCTTTCCAATGTTTAAGCCGTTTCATGACATCGTTTTCCCCACGGCCGAAGTAGTCATGCAGTTTCGTATATTCTTGATACAATTGTTCATAAATGGCAACATTCTCTGGAATCGGTTTGAACGTCTCTTCACGCACTTTTCCCATGTTTCGCGCCGCCTCAACGATTGATTCATAACCTCCGTTCTCTTTGCCGGCCGCCACCGCCGCAAACATTGCCGCTCCCACCGCCGGGGTATGTTTGGATGCCGCGATCTTAATCTCACGGTTCGTCACATCCGCATAAATTTGCATGAGCAGCTTATTTTTTTGCGGCAATCCGCCGCATGCATACAATTCGTCAACGTTGACACCGTTTTCAACGAAAGCATCGATAATTTTGCGTGTGCCAAAGGCCGTTGCTTCAAGCAGCGCACGGTAAATCTCTTCTGGTTTTGTCAGCAACGTATAACCGATGATAAGTCCGGTTAAATCGGTATCGACCAACACGGAGCGATTGCCGTTCCACCAGTCCAACGCAAGCAACCCGGTTTCCCCCGGCCGATAGGCGGCGGCCCGCTTCTCAAGCCATTCATGAACGCTGACTCCTTCTTTTTCTGCCGCTTCTTTCACATAAGCCGGAACGCCTTGTTCGACATACCAAGCAAAAATGTCCCCCACCGCCGACTGGCCGGCCTCGTAACCGAAATATCCGGGAATGATGCCGTCTTCCACAACGCCGCACATGCCTTCGACGTATTTTTCTTCTGTGCCCAGCAGCATATGGCAAATCGAGGTTCCCATCGCCATCACCAGTTTGCCTGGCTCGACGACTCCGACGCCTGGTACGGCCGCATGGGCATCGACATTTCCGACGGCGACAGCTGTTCCCGGAAGGAGGCCCATCATAGCGGCCATTTCGTTCGTCAGCACGCCTGCTCTCGTACCAAGCGGAACGATCGGGCCGCGCAGTTTCGTGTCTGTCAAGTGTTCCAGCCGCGGATCGAGCGCCCGGAAAAACTCCTTGCTTGGATAGCCGTCTTGTTTATGCCAAATAGACTTATAGCCCGCCGTGCAGCTGTTGCGGACGATATTCCCAGTCATTTTGAAAATGACCCAGTCAGTCGCCTCCAGAAAAAGGTCAGTTTGCTCATAAATCTCCGGGTCTTCGTTTAAAATCTGCCAAATTTTCGCAATCATCCATTCGGATGAAATTTTTCCGCCGTATCTCGGCAAAAATGCTTCGCCTCGTTTGGCCGCAATTTCATTGAGCAAGTTCGCCTCATCCTGAGCGGCATGGTGCTTCCACAATTTCACCCAACTGTGCGGACGGCTCTTGAATTCTGGCTTTAGACAAAGCGGCTCGCCAGAAGCATCAACCGGCAGCATCGTGCAAGCCGTGAAATCGATCCCCACCCCGATGACATCAGACGGACTCACTCCAGACTTTTGCAAAACGGCCGGGACTGCAGTCGCCAACACTTCGATATAATCACCAGGGTGTTGCAGCGCCCAGTCTGGCTCGAGTTGTACGTTCGATTCCGGCAGGACTTCATCAATAACTCCGTGAGGATACGGAGTGACATGGTCCGCAATTTCGTTTCCTTCTAGATCAACGAGAACAGCTCGTCCCGATTCGGTGCCATAGTCAATGCCAATGACGTACTTTTTCCCCATCTCGGTCTCCCTCCCTTTACTGCCCATAGTAAGCGTTTGCGCCATGCTTGCGCAAATAGTGGCGATCAAGCAGCGTTTGGCTGATCGGCTGTGCATTTGGATTGAGCATGTACGTTCTTGCCGCCATTTTCGCTACTTCTTCCAAGACAACGGCATTATGAACCGCGTTCGCTGGATCTTTCCCCCAAGCAAACGGGCCATGGCCGTGCACCAAAACACCTGGCATTTGCAACGGGTCGAGAAAGCGGAACGTTTCCGTAATGACCTTTCCAGTTTCTAGTTCATAGGCTCCTTGAATTTCTTCATTGGTCATCGGCCGGGTGCACGGAATTTCTCCATAGAAATAGTCTGCGTGTGTCGTCCCTAATGCCGGAATTCCTTTTCCGGCCTGCGCCCAAACAGTCGCCCAAGTCGAATGGGTATGAACAATTCCTCCGATTTCCGGAAATTGTTTATACAACCAAAGATGGGTGGGGGTGTCCGACGACGGTTTTAAGCCCCCTTCCACCACATTTCCGTTCAAATCCACGACCACCATGTCATCAATGGTCAACTTGTCATACGCCACTCCGCTTGGCTTAATGACAACCAATCCGCGCTCCCTGTCAATCCCGCTCACATTTCCCCACGTAAATGTCACGAGGCGGTATTGTGGGAGCTGCAGATTGGCCTCTAATACGGCTTGTTTCAATTTCTCAAGCATCAGCCTCCACTCCCTCTACAAAAACTCCCCACCCCCATTATACTATTGTACGTACAATTTTTCTATAACTTTTTTTGATCTATATAAGTTGCAATTTTGTTTTACATGGCATTGTTCGCTCTTCTTGTCACCGTGCCAGCTTGTTAGGTGATAAAGTAAAGACGGGACATGGAGGTCGGAAATTCTTTATTACAACCTATATATCATACATTTTTTAAATTTCTTTTGTTGAGTTGCGTACAATTAGCTCTGGCCGATAAATGATATCGCCCATTTTATCGACTGATCGTTGTTCGATCATTTGAATGAGCATCTCAGCCGCTTGAATACCCATTTCTGTTTTTGGATGACGAATCGTCGTCAATTTCACCTCCGTCGCTGTCGCAAACGTCGAATCATCAAACCCAACAATCGAAATGTCATCGGGAACCGATAACCCTTGTTGGCGAATAACTTCAAGAAGCAAAATCGCCAGCTCATCGTTGTAGCACACAAAGGCTGTCGGGCGCTCCTCTTTCGACCGCTGCAAAAACTCTCGCGCCATCTCAGACGGCTTTGTCCATTTCTCCTCTGTTGCGTAGGAAAGAAGATACTCCGTGGCCACAGGCACCTCGTGTTGCTGATGGGCGCGAATAAAGCCGCGCAAACGATCCACCCCTTGCAAATCGTCAGTTTTAAAGAAACCGGCAATTCGGCGATGCCCTAAACGAATGAGATGATCGGTCAATAAAAATCCTCCCTGCTCATCGTCCATTTTCACGCATGGACAGCTCACTTCCAAATAACGGGCGTTAATCATAACGTACGGGATGTGAAGGTTGTTGAGCGACAAGTAATAGCCAAGGTTCGGATTCCCTTGTGCGCTTTTAGTCGGCTCGATGATCAGCCCGCTCAACGGCTCCCGGATCATCTCTTCAAGCTGTTCTTTCTCTCTCTGTTTGTCGTTATTCGTGCTGGCAAGCAAAAGGCGATATCCTTTTTCCCGTAGCGTCTCCTCCGCTCCTCGGACGATATGGGGAAAAATATAATCGGAAATATAGGTCGTTACGATTCCGATCGTTTTCGTATCCACCTGTTCTTTCGGCTTCGGTCGGGACACAAATGTGCCGCTCCCTTGGATTTTGTACAGCCATCCTTCCTTCTCGAGTTCCCCGAGCGCTTGCCGAACGGTATGTCGGCTTAGTTGAAACTGGTTGGCGATCTCATGCTCGGTCGGAATTTTCTCATCCGGCTTCATTTGTCCGGAAATGATCCAAGATAAAATTTCTTGTTTTAATTGCAGATATTTCGGCAGCGTTTTCTCCTTCATAGTCCACCTCAACGATAAAATAATGAGATACAAATTAATTTTATTATAACAGTTTTTATTTGTCCGTATCATTGCGCTAAGAGCAGACGGCGGAAAATATATGAGGCATCTGTACACGCCCTTTTTCGAGCGAAAGAGAACAATGGGAGAAAACGCTTCAACCCCAAAACCACTTGAAATGCGACTCGTCATATGGATCATATGAACCGATCGAACTCTTTTCGAGCATAAAAGCCCTGTGTCCATTTTTTGACCATTTGACAAAAAAGCCAAGCAATGCGCTTGGCTCTTCACTTTTGCATTAAGCAGCTTTGTTTTTGTTGTAAATATCAAAAGCGACAGCAATAAGCAATACAAGCCCTTTAATGGCCTGTTGCCAGTCAATCCCGAGCCCCAACAAGGACATCCCGTTGTTCATGACACCCATGACTAGACCGCCAATAATCGCTCCGCTAATCGTGCCGATTCCTCCATAAGCGGATGCGCCTCCAATAAAGCACGCCGCAATGGCATCGAGTTCAAACAAGTTCCCAGCTTTTGGCGTCGCCGCATTGAGGCGAGCGGCAAAAATCAATCCGGACAAAGCAGCCAGCACACCCATGTTGACAAACACCCAAAACGTGACACGTTTCGTTTTAATCCCGGACAATTGCGCAGCCTTCTCATTACCACCAATCGCATAAATATGGCGGCCGACGATCGTCCGATTCGCCACAAAGGAATAAGCCATGATCAACGCAGCCAAAATCACTAGAATCGTCGGAATTCCTTCGTACGTCGCTAAAATATAAGTGAAAATCATGATTACAGCGGCAATCACAGCCAGCTTCAAGGCAAACATCGCCGCAGGGGTGACCGCAAACCCATACTTTTTCTGGCTGTTTCGTTTTCTCCATTCCAGTACAACAAATAAGAGAGAAGCGGCGAAGCCGATCACAATGGTGAACAGATGGATCTCTCCTCCATGAAATACGTCAGGAAGAAACCCAGAACTCATATTTTGGAATGTTTTCGGAAACGGGGCAATCGACTGCCCTTCCAAAATGACCATCGTTAATCCTCGGAACAGCAACATCCCTGCTAATGTAACAATGAATGATGGAATTTTTACGTACGCTACCCAAAATCCTTGCCATGCGCCAATCAAGGCACCGAGCAATAAACAAATGAGCACCGTCAACCATACTGATGCATGGTGCTGAACCATCAGAATGCCAGCCAATGCCCCGACAAAAGCTGCCACCGATCCGACGGACAAATCAATATGTCCGGTGATAATGACAAGCATCATGCCAACAGCCAGCACCAAAATATAACTGTTTTGCAAAATCAAGTTTGTAATATTTAATGGCCGCAACAAAATGCCTCCAGTTAACACTTGGAACAATAACATAATCAAAATGAGAGCGATGACCATACTGTAACTTCTCATATTGTTTTTGATCATCTGCTTCAACGATAACTGCTGACTTTCTGTAGACCGCTTTGGAGAATGTTGTGCTGTTTTTTGCATTAGTGCTCCCATCTTATGCCCCCTCCTGAATCGCTGTTTTCGTCATAAGCCTCATTAGTTTTTCCTGTGTCGCTTCTTCCCGCGACACCTCTCCAGTGATTCTCCCTTCACTCATCACATAAATTCGATCGCACATGCCAAGAATTTCTGGGAGTTCGGACGAAATCATTAAAATACCTTTTCCTGCATCGGCTAGCTGCTGAATGATCGTGTAAATTTCATATTTCGCGCCGACGTCAATCCCCCGTGTTGGTTCGTCGAGAATCAAAATATCTGGCTCAGCAAAAATCCATTTGCTTAACACCACTTTTTGTTGATTCCCGCCACTAAGGGCTTCTACTTTTTGAAATACGCTTGGCGTTTTAATTTTGAATTGGTCACGGAATCGCTCCGATTCAACAATTTCTTGATTTTCATCGACCACAAAATGATTTGAGATTTTCCCTAAGCGGGAAAGTGTAATATTTTTCCGAATGTCTTCCATTAGGATGAGGCCATTTCCTTTTCGATCTTCTGTTACATAGGCAATCCCGTTGGCAATGGCCTTGCTGACATCGCTGACATCGATTTTGACCCCGTTTTTCCATATTTCTCCGCTAATTTTCTTTCCGTATGACCGACCAAAGATGCTCATGGCCAATTCGGTTCGTCCCGCCCCCATAAGGCCGGCGATCCCCACAATTTCTCCTCTGCGAATCGACAGATTGATATTATCAAGCACTTTGCGCTCCGAATAAACAGGGTGATATACTGTCCAATTCCTGACCTCGAATATGATTTCGCCTATCTTCGGTGTTCTTGAAGGATAGCGATTCGTTAAATCGCGTCCGACCATTCCACGGATAATCCGGTCTTCGGTCACCTCATCATGTTTCATATCCAACGTTTCAATTGTTTTTCCATCTCGTAAAATCGTGATCGAATCAGCGACTTTGGTAATTTCATTTAATTTATGGGAAATAATAATGGCCGATAAACCCTGTTTTTTCAATTCCAAAAGCAAATTCAGCAAATTTTCGCTGTCATCTTCATTTAATGCCGCTGTCGGCTCATCCAAAATAAGCAATTTCACATCTTTAGCCAACGCCTTCGCAATTTCTACGAGTTGCTGCTTGCCGACGCCAAGTTGGCCGACCAGTGTATGCGGCGACTCATCTAATCCGACTTTCTGCAACAGCTTTTTTGTTTGAGCGATCGTTTCATTCCAGTTAATGATGCCTCTCTTCGCCCGTTCATTTCCTAAAAAAATATTTTCGGCAATGGATAGATAGGGAATCAAGGCCAACTCTTGGTGGATGATGACAATCCCTAATTGTTCGCTCTGTTTAATGTTCTTAAACTTGCATACCTCTCCCTTAAATACAATTTCCCCATCATACGTCCCATACGGATAAACACCGCTTAATACTTTCATCAACGTTGACTTTCCTGCCCCGTTTTCCCCGCAAAGCGCATGAATTTCGCCTTCACGCACCTTAAAATTGACATTATCAAGTGCTTTGACTCCCGGGAACTGTTTCGTAATCCCCCTCATCTCTAAAATGAATTCAGACATCACTTTCCGCCTCCTTGGACGAGAGTACGGATATAAGGGGTTTCCCTTATATCCGTGTCCTTCCCTCGAGTCTATTTCGTCAAATCTTCTTTTTTATAATAACCGCTGTCAATCAACACTTTTTCATAATTGGATTTATCAACCGAAACTGGTTCCAACAAGTACGCTGGGACAACTTTGACCCCGTTATTATATGTTTTCGTATCGTTCACTTCCGGCTTTTTCCCTTTCAACACCGCATCAACCATCTCAACCGCTTTTTTCGCCAATTCTCTTGTGTCTTTAAATACCGTTTGCGTTTGTTCCCCTGCGATAATCGATTTCACCGAAGCCAATTCCGCATCTTGCCCAGTAATCACCGGCATCGGCTTGCTCGGAGTTCCGTAACCGACCCCTTTTAAGGAAGAAATGATGCCAATGCTAATGCCATCGTACGGGGACAAAACCGCATCAACGCGAGCATTCGTATAATGCGCGCTCAACAAGTTATCCATACGCGCTTGAGCCGTAGCTCCATCCCAACGCAATGTCGCTACTTGGTCAAACTTCGTTTGGCCGCTTCTCACCACTAATTTTCCGGAATCAATGTACGGTTTTAACACCGACATCGCTCCATCAAAGAAGAAATAGGCGTTATTGTCATCTGGAGAACCGGCAAACAACTCAATGTTGAACGGTCCTTTTCCTTCTTTCAATCCGAGCTTTTGTTCGATGTACTGGCCTTGCAGCACACCAACTTTAAAGTTATCAAACGTTGCATAATAGTCGACGTACTTGCTGTTTTTGATCAAACGATCGTACGAAATGATCTTAATTCCTTGTTTATGCGCTTTTTCCAACACATCCGTTAACGCTTCCGCGTCAATCGGAGCAATCACTAACACATTGACCCCTTTGGTGATCATGTTTTCAATTTGCGATACTTGGTTCTCGACTACGTCCTCGGCATATTGCAAATCCGTCTTATATCCGAGCTTCTTAAATTCTTTCACCATGTTTTCCCCGTCACGAATCCAGCGTTCCGATGATTTTGTCGGCATTGAAATACCAACAAATCCGGCGTCTTTTCCACCATTCGCTCCGAGTCCTCCACAGGCGGACAATGACAGTACAAACACCAATAACGTCAGTACAGATAAAAGCCTTTTCATTTTTTTACCCCCTTTTAAATTTGTACGTATATTTAATTTCTGATTTTACTATATCATCGAACAAATTGTCCGTCTTTTTAATTAATTAACTGTTTTTATAAAAATTCAACTTTGTTGAAGCGTTTTCAAAAAAAGAAGAACGATCTTTTCAAAAGACCGTCCCGTCGCATTAACACTCGTTTCCTTCCTTATCTTAGGAGCTATCGTTTGTTATGTGCATTCTCCGGTATTGATTTGGAGATACTCCCATCGCCTTTTTAAAAGCAGTGCTGAAATAATGTTGCGTATCATAACCGACACGTTCAGCAATTTCATGGATCGGCAGTTCGGTAGACAAAAGCAATTCCGCCGCCTTCTCCATCCGAGTTTTCGCCAACAAATGGATGAACGAAATACCGAGCTCTTGCTTGATAATTCGACTTAAATAAACCGGAGAGACATTGAGAAACTGTGCAACGGACTCAAGCGTCAAATCCGGCTGGCTAAAGTGTTTCTGTATATACTGCCTAGCGCGGCGGACAATCGGAGAAAGGCGGCTTTCTTCCGCCATTTGCTCTTTGCATTTTTCATATGCCGCCATCACCCCGGTCATTCCTCCTTCCACCGTTTCTATATATACACTGGCCCTGATGTGCAAATGTTGTTTCAGTGCCGTTTCAATCTGCCTACGCTGTTCTTCACTGATCGGTTTCCAGCTGATCACAACGATGAACTCGTTTGAATCACGAAAAACAATTTTTTCACCATCCTCCAATAATTCAGAGATGGCGTTTTCGATGGCAAATAAAAGCAACTGCCGATCCCGATCGCTCACAATGGGCTGATTTTTAAATGAAAACCATTGAATCACAACGACTTGCGCAGGGCAAGACCGTGAAAGTCCAAGCAATGACAGTTGTCTCATGATATCCTCATCCGTCAGTCGCCCTGCTACCCATTCCATCCCTAATTGCTGGCGAAGCACGTGAACATGCTTTTGTACTTGGTTCGTTAACAGTTCCATATATCGTTTTTCCTTTTGCTCCTGTTCGAGCTTCTCCTTCACTTTTGCGACTACTTCGTACAATCGCTGCGGATCAGTTGGCTTTAATAAGTAATCATCCACTTGAAGGCGAATCGCCTCCTGTGCATACGAAAACTCATCATAACCGGTAATTACAATCATATGGCAGTTGGGCAACTTCTCCCGCACATGTCTCATCAGCGTAAGCCCGTCCATGATCGGCATGCTTAAATCGACAAACAATACATTCACTCGATGCCGTAAAGCTAATTCCAACGCCTCTTCCCCATCTTCTGCTTCTGCAACAACTTCCATGTTAAATTCATTCCAATCGATCGACTCCCGAATCCCTTCACGAATGATCGCTTCGTCATCTGCAATCAGCACCTTCCACATGAATCCATCCCTCCTAAGGAAGATGGGTGATGATTGGATGCACAATCGTCACGGTTGTTCCTTTTCCTTCCTCACTATCGATATGCAACCGGTAGGACGGGCCAAATGTTAATTGTAAGCGAGCTTGTACGTTCATCATTCCATATCCTTTCACCTTTCGCATTCTGCCTTCCTGGTCTCCTGATGTAAAATCAATGTCTAAACTTTTCCTCAACTCTTCCAGCCGCTCCCGGGACATTCCGACGCCATCATCTTTTACACGAATATACATTACTCCTTTATGTTCTCGCGCTTGAATCCAAATATGTCCTGGTCCTTTCCGCTGTTTAATGCCATGATAAATCGCGTTCTCCACAATCGGCTGCAACAGCAACTTTAACACATAAAATTGTTGCAGATATTCCGGAATGTCAAATGTATAGTCTAACTTATCTTTATAGCGAACTTCCTGGATACGTAAATAACTTTTAATATGCTCTACTTCCTCAGCCAAAAGAATCATATCCTTCCCCTTGCTTAATCCGATGCGGAACAGCTTTGCCAGTGTGCCGACCAATTCAGCAACATCATCAGCCCCTTTTTTGCGTGCCATCCATTGAATGGTATCTAATGTATTGTAAAGGAAGTGCGGTTTAATTTGTGCTTGCAACCCCCGCAACTCTGCCTCCCATCGCTGCCGCTCCTGCCATTCGGCCAAAGAAATAAAACGCTGCATTTGATCCAACATGTGGTTGAAACTTCGACCCAACATCCCAATTTCATCCGTACGCTCACCATGATAACGAACCGTTAAATCGCCTGCTTGCGCTTTTTTCATAAATGCCGTCAACTGGCTGATCGGACGAGATAATGAAAACGACAGGTAATAGGAAGCACCAATTGCAATAAAACAGACGAAAAAAATAAAACTGACAATATAAAAATGGATCTCTTTCACTTCTAATGCCGATTCATCGCTGGGGAACACCCCGATTGTTGTCCAATTCGTAAATGGAGAGCGCTGGTAAATAAACTGAACATGTTGTCCATTGATGTTCTTGGAAAATGCACCGCTATTTCCTTTGATCCAGCGCAATGGGACAGCTGTCACTGTAGAACGGCTCGGAGTATAGATGCTTTTCCCCTGCTCATCCATCACCAATAAATATCCCCATTTTCCAAGACGGATATTTTTAGTAGCTTCCGCAATCACTCTCAACTTTAAATCAACCAGTACAACCCCTTTCACTTTTTGTGTCTCGGGATCCATAATGGCTCGAACTGCAGATACGACTTCTGCACTTGTATAATGGGCATGAGAAATAACATTTCGTCCGATAGGATGACCGAGCATTTTAAAAATCCCTTTATTTTTCACAGCCTCACGATACCACCATTCCTTTGTCAATGGCGCGGAAGAACGGCTGTACATTTCATTACTTATATAGTCGCCATATTCGTTAACAACTAAAATCCCCGCAATCTCGGGATACAACGTAGTGATTCCTTGCAAAAATTGACGCATTTCATAATCATTGCGAGGCGCTCTACGATCCAAAAACGCTTTCATTTGTGGATTAAAGGCAATGAGATACGTTGCGTTTTGCATATTATTGGCATAAAACTCTAATGTCTGATTGACTTGGCTAATCAATTGCAATGTATTTTCATTTACTTGTCGTTCGATAATTCGATCAACCGTCCACCCTACCAAGCTTCCTAAACAGAGTGCAGGCACAATCATAGAGATGAGTAACAACGAAACAAACTTGTATCGTATCGGCCAATGGCTAACCCGCCAACGCTTCATCATTCGCAACCTCAATCACTCATTTCTCTATGTAGTCATTTGGCATAAAAATGATCCACATTTTCCCGCGTAACGACCGTAATTCCTGTATCAACATACGTTGGCAACGGTGAATCTCCTGACCGGGATGGAGATGTGAGATGATGATGAAGATGAAATAAAAATTGGAGCGACCAATATCCCATATTCCACGTTCCTTGCGCCAACGTCGCAGCAATAACGCCCCCCTTCACTAAATCTAACGTTTGTTTTTCTGTATCGAAACTAATGAGCTTAATCTCTTTCTTATTTAGCTCTTTGACTGCTTCTGCCATGCCAACTCCCCCGTTCGCTTCTGTTGCAAAGATCCCTTGCACATCCGGATAATCCTTTAAAATCTCCATTGCCGCCTGTTTTGAGGCCATAGCGTCCCCTTTTCCATTCTTTACGGCCACCACTTGCATTCGCGGATATTTTTGATAGATCGTCTCAACAAATCCTCTCGTCCTCTCTTGATGATTGAGTTGATGAGGGGAAGTAATGATCGCGACTTTCCCCTCATTCTTCAGCAGTTTAGCCATTTCGTGAGCCGCCGTCACTCCAGCGCTATAATTATTCGTCCCTAGAAATGAAAACGCCTTGCTTCCCGAAGCGTTCGAGTCAAATAATACAACTGGAATCCCTTCCTCGACTGCTTTATTGATTGTCTTCGTCAGCGCAGTCGGATTAATGGCAGAAACCGCAATCCCAGCTGGTTTTCTCGCGATCACTTGTTCGAGCACTGTCACTTGCTCATTGACGTCATATTGAGTCGCCCCTCGATATTCTACGGAAACGTTCAACGCCTCCGCTGCGTCTTCAAATCCTTTGAGACAGCGTTTCCAATAATCCATGCCTGATTGGAAGGTGACCATGACGTATTTTTCGTCGGGTTTGCCATAGAACGGTGACGTGTCCTCATTAACAGACTGAATACGAGACACATCATGTTGATAATGATAAACATACGCGATAAACACCGCTAGCAATCCTGCATACGCTACAATTAAAGCCCTTATTCTCATTATCCATCCCCTGTCTTTATCATGTCTTTCGATATATACTTACAAATTTCGATTCATTCTATGGAGTTGTACGAATCAATACATGTAATATACTACAATGTACCATGATTCAAACTAGTAGTTCAAATAAATTTGACACCCATTTGGATCGTTTACGCAAAAAAACTCTCCCCTTCAGGGAATGAATAGGACACCCTGATGAGAGAGGCTGGATGAAACGGATGATTATTCTGCTAAACACCATTCCGATAAGCGATCATACCCTACCTGATTCTATGTCATCAGTTCACCATAGGCATCAGAAAATCTCTTCCCTACCTCCCCCGAAACACCGGCTTCCGCTTTTCTAAAAAGGCGCGGACGCCTTCGCGGTGGTCTTCGGTTTGCCGCATGCGCTGTTGGGCGTCGGTTTCGAGTTCGAGCACGCGAAGCAAATCTTCTTTTGTTTGTTCGACGTACAACATTTTCGTGGCGATCATGGCTTGAAGCGGTTTTTCTTGCAAGGAAGCGATTGCTTGTTCCGCCTGTTGTTCATCTTCGACGATGAAGTCAATCAGCCCGAGCTGCTGCGCTTCGTCCGCGCTCATCGGTTTTCCTTCCCAAATGATCTGTTTGGCTTTCGCCGTGCCGACCCGCTGGGCCAAGAAGAAATGCCCGCCGCCGTCTGGGATGAGGCCGATGCCGATGAAATTCATCGCCAAGCGCGCTTCTTTCGTGGCGATGAGGTAATCGCTCGCCAAGGCAAAGCTGAACCCAAGGCCGGCCGCTGGGCCATGGATGAGCGAAACGGTGATTTTCGGCATCGTATACAAGAGCATGATCATCTCCTGAATCGTTTTCATCACGGTTTGAAATTGGCTCGGGTCATCAACCGCCAGCATTGTCTTAATGTCGCCACCCGCAGAAAATCCTCTCCCTTTGCCGCGGATGACGACAACGGAAGCATCACTTTCCTTGATTTTCCGCAGCGCGTCGACGAGTTCCGTTAGCATTTGCACATCCATAGCATTTAACGCCTGCGGGCGGTTCAGTTCCAATATCGCTTTGTTTTGGTCAAATGTCAGCACAACCGTTTCCATGGCTCTCCTCCTCTGAATGATGATTCATTTCTTTTCATTCGCCATGAAGATTGTTTTTTCCTTGTTGGCGGCAAAAATATCATGTTCTCCAACACATCCATGCTTGACATCTTCATCTACTTGTAATAGCTTCTATGTCGGTGTTGCTTTTTTTCGAAGCACAGCGTGCCGATAAAGGAGTGGATCGCATGAGAAATCCAAGTGTACGAAACATCTCGTTTTATGCAGCGGCGGCTTTGATCTTCTCGATGATGGTCTACAACGTCTTTTATCATCTAGGAACATTCCCGATTTCAAGCTGGGACGAAGCGCGTCATGGCGTCAATGCATACGAAATGCTGAGGCATGGAAACTTGATCGTCAACACATACCTTGGGCATCCTGATTACTGGAATTTAAAGCCTCCTGTTAGCTACTGGGCGATCATGATTGGCTATAAACTCGTTGGGATGAACGCGCTTGGTTTGCGGCTGATGTCTGGCATTTGCGCTACGCTCACGGCCGTTGCCATTGCGCTATTTGTGAAAAAACGGTTTGGAAGCATGGCCGCGATCGTCTCATTGCTTGCCTTGTCTACTAGCACCCAATATCTTCTCAACCATTGCGCTCGCACAGGAGATGCGGATTCGCTCTTTGTATTCTTCTTTACGTTATCCATCCTTTCTTTGCTGGCCGCCAGACGGCAGACGCGATGGTTGTATGCAGCGGGCCTTGCCTGTTCACTTGCTTTTTTAACGAAAAGTTGGCATGCGGGGAACATTCTGTTGATCATGGTCTTATATTTTCTCATCACTAGGCAGTGGGAGTCAGGACGCTGGCGCGCATGGTGGAGGGCAGCGCTCACCTTCGTTGTTCCTGTGCTCGCTTGGGCTTTTGCCCGCTATCACTATGATGGATTCCGTTTTTTTAAACAAATGATCGGATATGACTTGTTGTTGCGCTCCACTCGGCCCATTGAAGGTCATATCGGCGATGAAACCTACTACGGCATCATTCTTGTTCATTTTTTCTTTTGGTGGCTGGCGCTCTTGGTCGGAATCATGGTCATCAGTTACATGCAAGGCGTTCGTCTTTTAGCGTTTGAAGGAACAGACCATCGATTGAAAGAAGATGTGATCGGGATTTTGCTTTGGATTTGCGTCCCGCTTCTCATGTTTACCATAGCTAAGACGAAAATCAGATGGTACATCCTCCCTGTCTATCCGCCGCTTTGCCTATTGATTGGCATTTGCGCAAGTCAATTATGGAGAAAAGGAACGTGGGGAGCGCGCGGGCTGCTGCTTGCCGGACTGTTGTTCGTCGCATCGTTTTACGAAACGAATATTCAACATTATATCCATCATCCCAAGCCAAATTTCGAACTGGCATTGCTTCAGCAGACCGCCCAAATGCCTGTTCATGGATACGAACTGTTTATGTACCATCCGTTGCACGAGAAAGGTCGCTGGCCGCAAAATGCGGTCTTGACAGCAGAGCTTGCGAATGACCTCAAACCTCGGCACGGAGGGCTGAAAACGTTCTTGCATACAAGCCGAAGCCTGCTTCTCGTGAAAAAAGCATGGTTCAGCAAACATCTCGAGCATCAATACCACCTGTCTGTTCTCGCCTCGAACCGTTGGGGATATATTTTGGAAAAGCACGCTTAAACATACAGCCTTGGAGTGCCACTCTCTCCAAGGCTGCGCAACCATTCTTCTAGAATTTTAGGAATAAACTTTACTCCAACCTCTTCTCATCCCGCTTAACTTTCGTTAAAAATAATCAACTTCAACTCCGTCATTTCCTCAATCGCATAGCGAACTCCTTCGCGGCCAAACCCGCTTTCTTTCACGCCGCCGTACGGCATATGGTCAACGCGGAACGTCGGGATGTCGTTAATCAACACGCCGCCGACGTGCAGTTGTTTCGCCGCTTTCCACGCGGTATGGACGTTGTCGGTGTAGATGCCCGCCTGCAAGCCGTAGCGCGAGTCATTGACCAGTTCAATGGCTTCATCGATCGAACGGACGCGGTTGATCAAGACGATCGGGGCGAACACTTCTTGGCACGACACTTTCATCGTCGGTTCGGCGTCGACAATGACGGTCGGAAGCAGGATGTTGCCGTCGCGTTCGCCGCCAAGAACAACGTTGGCGCCGCCTTGTTTCGCCTCTTCGATCCAAGAGAGCGCCCGATCGACGTCATTTGGCGTAATCAAGGCGGATACATCGGTGGTTGGATCCAACGGGTCGCCTGTTTTCAACTGTTTCGCGGCGGCGACAAATTTTTCGACGAACTCGTCATAGCGCTTTTCATGGACATAGACGCGCTGGAGCGAAATACATACTTGTCCTTGGAACGTGAACGCGCCAAATACGCAGCGCGGGATGATGCGGTCAAGATCGACCTGCTCGTCGACGATCACGGCCGAGTTGGAGCCAAGCTCCAACGTCACCCGCTTTAAGCCTGCTTTATTGCGGATCGCGATGCCGACTTCCGGGCTGCCGGTGAAGGTGATCATGCTGATGCGCGGGTCGGTGACGATTTTGTCGCCGACCGTGCGGCCGCTTCCGGTGACGACGTTGAGCGCCCCTTTCGGCAAACCGGCTTTTTCGAACAATTCGGCGATAAAATAGGCGGACAGCGGCGTTTGGCTGGCTGGTTTTAACACAACTGTGTTGCCCGAGGCGATGGCCGGGCCAAGTTTATGGGCGACCAAGTTCATCGGGAAGTTAAACGGCGTAATCGCCCCGATGACGCCGATCGGCTCGCGGACCGTCAAGGCGATGCGATTTTCCCCACCCGGCGCGGCGTCGAGCGGCAGTGTTTCCCCATGAATGCGTTTGGCTTCTTCGGCGGCGAATTTGTACGTTTGGATCGTGCGGGCGACTTCCCCTTTCGCCGTGGTGATCGGTTTGGCTGCTTCCAAGGCGATCAACCTCGCCGCTTCTTCCTGCCGCTCTTTCAGCTGCTCGACGACCCACTCTAAAATGGCGGCTCGTTCATGCGCTGGCATGGCAGTCATCGTTTGCCGCGCGGCGTACGCCGCCGCGATCGCTTCGTCGACTTCTTGTTCGGTGGCCACAGGGATTTCGGCAATCGTCTCGCGTGAGTATGGCGATTTCAGCTCCGTGTACGACTTCCCTTCCCGCCATTCGCCGTTGATGTATAGCTTCTGTTTCTGCACCGCGATTGGCATCTTTTCACCCTTCCCTTCTTTTAAGCACGCGGCCGAAATTTTCCCCTTCAGTATATGTCCCGCATGCCCTGTTTATTTGTTTCATTCGCCATCGCGCGTGAAAATCCTTCCACTTGTCCTTTGTTTACGAAAGCCGTCCGTTGCCATGCAGCGCCATCATTCGCCTCTCTCGTTACGGGTGACGTTCCCCTCCCCTCTCTATGATAACACTCCGTCGCTCGGTTTGCCGCCAAACTGCTTGCCCCTGTTCGTGGAAAGACAAGCAACATAGCCCTTGGTCACCGGCCGCCCAACGTTCGGCGCAACAATTCCCCAGCTAACTGTCCAGCTCCGCAAGGCATGATGATGGCTTTCTAACTCCTCCTTCTCCTATGTTTTTGTTGTATGATAAAAGCAGCCAAAAATAGTGTAGAAGGAGATTTGGAAATGAACATCAAAACACTCATCGACCTCACCATGCCGATCACGGCCCAAACTCCGGTGTACCCGGGGGATCCGAAGCCGAAAATCGAACCGGCGGCAACGTTCGCCCAAGACGGCTATCACGTCAGCCGCCTTGTGCTTGGGTCGCACAGCGGCACGCATGTGGATGCGCCGTTTCACTTTTGCGAACACGGTTGGCGGCTCGATGACGTGCCGCTCACCTATTTTCTTGGCCGCGGCGTCGTGATCAATGCCACCGGAAAAGCGGAAGGCGAAGCGGTGACGATGGCCGATGCCGCTCCGTATATCCCGAAGCTGTCGCCGGGAACCATTGTGTTGTTTCATCCTATTTCGCGCAGGAGACTCCCACTTCAACGACCAAAGGGAGTAAGTGGGAGAGGAATGCGCGTTCCCCTTTTCTTTTGTGTATGATATAATAAAGGCGTGGAGAAAACCGTTTAATAA
>NZ_JBREBQ010000045.1:0-20715 GCF_052906625.1 Geobacillus sp. CCR
ACTATATGATACTATATTTTACTGAATCTATCCTATTTTCAGCAAAATATAGTTAAGGCGATTCATCTCCCACTTACTCCGCTTCGCTTCGTTGAAGTGGGAGTCTTCTCGCCTAATTAAGATAAATCAGCCGTTGAAACATCGTGAATGAATCGATTGATGCATGGGAAGGGAGGCGATATTTTTTCCATAGTGCCGATTGCTGAAAAGGACGATTCAGCCATATCGAAATATCTTGCAAACGATAGTTTCTCCACAGTTGGTGGTAGTTCTCAGGAATCACGAAAAATACGGTTTTATTGCGTTTTCCTTTTGCTGCCTGTTCATCGAAATGGATTTCCCCTTCATCGATAGGATGAAAGCCGGCAAGCGCTTTGGCGACAATATCTGTGCGAATGTGATTTTTGGCTAGAATGATGGATTGGGAAGGAAGATTGACGGAACAATGATGCAAAATAAGTTGGCGATGGTGCTTAATGGTCACGTTTTTTAATTCCATCATCTGTCTCCTTTCCCCCTTTCTTGTACTAGATGAATCAGTATGTTTTCTTTTTCTTTCATCGATAATGCCTTGTAGTGTTCCCACGCTGTTGAGTTAATGGAGGCTTTTTCTGCTAATCTGTGTTCATATCCGATAGATGGAATATGTAGTTTTTCCATTAAATATAAGCCGGCAAAGAGACTGATCTGTTCGTTTTCGAACAATCGGTATGGGATGAAAAACGCAGCCAACTCCTGAATATGTTTGGTTGCCGGGATGCCATTGACGTCCAAGAACGGATCAACATAAAACGTGTAGGTTCCGTCAGCCACCGTGCTGTCGTAGAGCGAAAGGTTTGTGGTGTTGATGCTTTTTGGGATGATTGAGACGCTCTTGACTTCTTTTGTGCAATAATCTGTATTTGCAAGATTCGGAAACAAGTGGCATAGCTCATTGCGGATGGAAACGAGTTGATGCTTCAATTCCATATAATTTCTTGTTGTAGTGAGAAATGGTTTATAAACAAGGAAACGAGTATGTTGCACTTGAATTTGTTTGTAAGGACCGTTGATCACGGAGAGACAAGGGAGATGGTCCCCATGCCAACGGTACTTTTCCTTTCCGACAATCATGTTGACTCGTGTGCATGTTTTCGTTTCTACATTGGAGTGAAGCGTTCCGGATGAGTTGATATCGTAAAGCGTTGAATCCATGGACTGCGGATACCAGTTGGCTTCAAATGGCAACAACGTGACGCCCGATGTCAACGGATAAAAGGTTGAGCCGAACGTATGTCGATAATAGATCGTCATGGATGGGGCACCGTTGGTCTGCACCTGAACAACGTTTCCTTGTTGTTGAAAGGGCAAACGCTTCCCTCCGCCTTGGATGTGATCGATTTGAAATTGCTCGTTGATCGAAAAACGAACGGTGCGTTCGTTCGGATGCAGAGAGAGTGTGGCTTTGATCGGATACGTGGATTTCGGATTCACCTCGATCTCCTTGATTTTCCAATATCCATACAACGGGATGTTCTTGGTTTGATCCTGATGTTTGATTTGTTGATAGAGTTTGGCGTCGTTTGCCAACAGAATGTCATCCAACTGGAATTTTGATTGTGCATGTTGAAGGAAAAATGTTACGAAAATAACGAGAGTCACACCAGCCGCAAGCCCCGCGAAGGATCGCCGCATGCTTCGAAAAATGCCATAAACGGCGATGGAAGAAAGGATATACGCCAACTTGATCAGCACGCGTTCTTTTTGAAAGGTTAGGCTGAATAACGGGTCAATGTAAGGCCAGCGATGGTTTATCCATAAGGAGAAGGATGGATTGCAATATTCCAAAGAAAACAGCACGATGATCCACAAAACAAACACACCAACGAGCAACATCGCTTTTTTGGAAGAATGATAGGCGTAAACAGCGCCTGCGGACAATCCGATCATCCACGCCCATAGAAATGGGAGAAGAAAATGAATCAAATACAACGGAAACAGAAAAGTGAAAAGATCCCAACCCGCTGAATAGTTGATCACCACCGCACCGGCGATGATCCCGGCCAAGGCCAGTTGCCAAGCGAAAAAACAAACAAACACGATCAAAGCTTGGCAGAAGACGATCGTTTGCGGGTTTGGCATGATGTCATTCATCGCGATCCAGTGAATCGGCGTCGAAGTGAACAACGATACATGCAAGCGGAAGCTGAAGAACAGCCAGACCGCCATTCCAATCGGAACCAAGTATTTCGTATATAAAATCCATTCCGCTGGATTAATCGTATGGGGATTGAGGCAAACAAAGATCAAAACCCCAGAAAATACGAATATGAAACTAGCTTCCGCTTTTAAGCGGGACGCCATTCTTGAAATGAACACCCATTTCATATGGAACGCCCTCTCTAATCATGAATTTGAAATGTTTGTAAAATTCAATGGCATTATAAAAAAAAAAAAAGAAGATGTCAACCTTTTACATGGAAATTCACAGTATATTCACAAATAATAGGAAAATTGTATTGTCATGATGACGATTTTTGGCCAATTTTGCGTCTTTCGGTGTAGGGAGTGTTCATTGTGCGACGTGCTTTTTTCGACGCGCTGAACGAAGCGATCCGGCGGGAAATTGAGCGCGACGGGAAGACGATTTATGAGAAATCTCCGTCGTGAGCCTAGGCGGCCTGCCCCGCATGAGCGGGCGGCCGTTTTTTTTGTGTCCGGCGGCCTTAGGGCAAGCGCGCTGTCCGTTTTTCAGTTGCATCGAAAGCGCTGTTATCGGTACAATGGAACTCACATTTCGCACCCTCCCGACAAAAATCGGGAGGATTTTTTTTCGCCTTGCGTCGAATGAATCTTTGAAACACAAGGAAAGCGAAGGAGTTTTCACACCATGGGCATTCCAATCGATGCGGTCTATGAAGGTTCCTATTTGAATATAATAAGTGCCATATTCAAGAAGCTTGGCCTCCTCCAGTTGATTGACCGTCTCGTTCCGGTCGATCCTCAATGCCAAACCCGAACGAGCGATGCCGTTTAGGCCATCGTCTACAATCTTTGACGGCCGGCAAGCGCTCGTTCACTTGGAACGATGGGCGCATGAGATCGACTTGCCCAAGCTGATCCGTCTTGGACTTCACCCCTCTTGGTTCAATGACGACGCTTTGGCGCGCCATCTGGATCGCCTGTATGAGGCCGACATCCATCACGTCACGTCGGCTTGTCTCGCGCAGATCTACAAGAAGGAAGACCTCCCTCTTTGGGTGTTTCATGCCGATACGACCGATAAGACGGTATATGGTGCGTACGAAACGAACTCGACCGAAGGCTTGCAAATCACCTATGGCTACA
Source organism: Geobacillus sp. CCR (assembly GCF_052906625.1). Taxonomy (NCBI): domain Bacteria; kingdom Bacillati; phylum Bacillota; class Bacilli; order Caryophanales; family Anoxybacillaceae; genus Geobacillus; species Geobacillus sp. CCR. The sequence continues at coordinate 3,328 of NZ_JBREBQ010000045.1, forward strand.
ATCGGCATCATTATTGGCAAAAACAGATGGGATTCGGGTTGGTCGGCAATCAAGACGGCCTTCCGTTTTACGGAGATGTGCACGACGGCCATCTGCCCGATAAGACATGGAATCCTTCCGTGTTGGCACGGATGAAAGAATAGTTTGAACGCGCGGGAATCGAAGACGAATGGATTTACGTGGCCGATTCGGCCGCCATGACGCGCGGCACCTTGGCGCAAACGAAAGCCGCCAACGCCTTTTTGATCACGCGCGGCCCGGCTTCGCTTCGGATCGGCAAAACGGCGCTGGACCAAGCCGATGCCGAGGACACGCCGTGGAGCGATCCGTTCGTCTTGGCAGAGAAAAACGGCGCCGCGTATCGAGTGTGGGAAACCGCCTCGACGTATGAAGGCCATCCGGTTCGGCTGATCGTCGTTGAATCCAGCGCGCTGGACCAACGAAAAGGGAAGAAACTTGAAAACAAACGGAAAAAAGAAGCAGAGCTTCTTTCACAAGAACAAGCCCAATGGGAGAGCCGCCTGTTTTCCTGCCGGGAAGACGCCGAACAAGCGCTGGCGTCTCTCAAGGCTTCCCTTCGCCCTCGGTTCCATCGCGTCGAGGCGTCCGTTGACGAGGTCATTCGCCCGAAAAAACGGCGCGGACGGCCGAAAAAAGGGGCGGAACCGGAGGTGGAAACGCGGTTCGCCCTTCGCCTGAACGCGGCATTCGACCAAGAGGCGTGGGAGCGGGCGAGACGGAAAGCGTTCCGTTTTGTCTTGGTCACGACCGTTCCGGAGGAATGGAAGGGCCAACCGATGGACGCGAAAGAGATCTTGAAGCTGTATAAAGGCCACATCTCGGTGGAAATGAACTTTGCCTTTTTGAAAGACCTGTTCTTTACGGATGAAATCTATGTAAAAAAACCGGAACGGGTCGGGGTGCTGGGGTATTTGTTTTTGTTGGCGTTGGCCATTTATCGCGTCTTCCAGCGCCGGGTGCGCCAATTCATTACTCCGGAGCAGCCTCTAAAGGGCGCAGGAGGACGCAAACTGACCCGGCCGACGGGGCAAGCGATCTTTCAGTTGTTTCAGTATGTCAAAGTGGTGCTTCTCAAGCAGCCAGACGGGCAAATCCAACGTGCGTTAAGCCAACCGCTCACGTACGAGCAGCGAAGGATTCTGCAAGGGTTGGGGTTGGACGAGAGCATTTACGTCTAATGGGATAAAGAACGACCAGCGATGGTAAAAAAAGGATTGCCATCGCTCGTTGTGTTGGTTCAAAAGTTATTCTAAAAAAACAAATAAAAAATCCTTTCGTTCTACTTAGTAGGGGTGCGAAATGTGAGTTCCAATGTCAAATGAATCCTTGAAATACAAGGAAAGTGAAGGAATTTCCACACCATGGACGTTCGAATTCGTATCATTTATGAAAGTTCCTATTTGAAATAATAATCGCTATCTTTGAGAACCTTGGCCTCCATCAATTGAGCGTCGTTTTGTTCAGGAATTCTCCGCTTTGTTCCACTAGGATGTTAGTGTTTGCATCAATCTATTCCTCTTCCGCAAACATTGAACACTTCTCCTCCCTACGGTATGGGAAAATCATTGTGTTTGTTTCCCCACCATGCTATGATCATTAGTAAAGAAACCAAGAAATTTGGTTATTTTTTTGGAAGGAGGGGAATAATATGGTACCATCAGATTCGATGACAAAGGAGAAGGTACCGATGGACAATATCCCTAACCGTAAGAAAAACCTTGTGAAACGAATTGCCGTATCGAGCAAAAAACAAATTACGATCCCAAAGGATTTTTATGAGCAATTAGGAATTGGAAACGAGGTGTTAATTGAGTTAGCGGATAATAAGTTAATTATTCATCCTATTCATGAGGATCATTTTGACTTTTCCGATCTGATTTTAAAAGACTTGATCGAAGAAGGATATACAGGCGAAGAACTATACAAAGAATTTGTATACCGTAAATCGCAAATTGCCCCTGCATTCAACGCGATGATTTCTGAGGAAAGACCGAAGGCAAAAACGTATACCGCGGATACGTTAGAGGAGTTATTCGGCGAAGATGATGAACAATAATCGGCTGCAATTGCTCCCAAAAGCAGAAAAAACCATCAAAAAGCTGACAAAGAAAGATCCGGTGCTGAAACAGCGTTTGAAAGAAGCCTTGCGGGAGATTCTTTCCCATCCAACGGAAGCAGGAGAAGCGAAAACAGGGGATTTGGCAGGGATTTACGGTTACGACATTTATCATCAAGGAGTCAATTACGAAATCGCCTATTTTATTGATCAGGATGAAAGCGGGAATATGGTGGTCGTTGTCTTGGCGGGAACCCGCGAAAATTTTTATGATGAGCTGAAGCGTTATATGAAAGCGAACAAAGCGAGACTTCCTAAACCATAGCTGTGATAGGTTAAGAAAAACAATGGCCATTTTATCTCTCTCTTCATGTCTTGTCTGCCGTTGTTGATACGATAAAAGGAGACGGCGCGATGAAAATCGGCTATCGGACGTTAAAAACCGCGGTGGGGGCGGCGCTAGCGATTGCCATCGCTCAGCTGATCGGCCTGCATAATTTCGCTTCCGCTGGCATTATCGTCATTTTATGCGTCCAAGTGACGAAAAAGCGGTCGCTTGAGACCGCTCGGGCCCGTTTTGCGGCGTGCGTCGTTGCGGTCGGGTTTGCGGCGTTGTTTTTTACCGCCTTCGGCTATCATCCGTGGACGATCGGGCTGTTGCTTTTGTTGTTCATTCCTGTGACGGTTCGCTTGAAAATCAATGAAGGCATTGCGACAAGCTCGGTCATTATTTTGCATTTGTATGCGGCCCAAGACATCACGTGGGGATTGGTCGCCAATGAGATCTTGCTCGTGGCGGTTGGCATTGGGGTAGCGCTGCTGATGAACATGTACATGCCGAGCGCCGAGAAGGAGCTCAAAGAGTACCAGCGCATTGTCGAAGATTTGTTTCGCATTATTTTAAAAGAAATCGTCCGCTACTTGCGCACAAATGAGCTTGATTGGGATGGAAAAGAGCTGCCGCTTGCGGCGGAGACGCTCGACAAAGCGAAAAAGCTCGCCATGCGCCACGCCGACAATCAATTATGGCGGAATGAGGATGAATATGTCCGCTACTTCCGCATGCGTGAGCGGCAGTTGGAAATCATCGAGCATATGCTTCCGCTTGTGACATCGCTCGTCTACACGGTCGAGCAGCGGATGATGGTCGCCGATTTTATCGACGAATTAAGCGACGCCATTCATCCGGGAAATACGGCGGACCGCTTTTTGCGGCGCCTTGCCGAGATGCGCGAACAGTTTAAAGCGATGCCGCTGCCAAAGACGCGCGAGCAGTTTGAAGAGCGGGCGGCGTTGTTTCATTTAGTGCGCGAATTGGAGCGATATTTAATCATCAAAAGCGAATTCCATCCCGGAAACGAACGAAAACCGCAGCGGCTGAAGGCATGATGCAGGGCATATGTCCATCCGTTTTGGCGCACACTATAGCCAAACATTCAAGCAAAGGATGGACGGATATGCGGGTATGGTTGGCCATTTGTCTCGTGCTCACCGCCGTGTTGGGAGCGCCTTTCCCGACAGCGGCGGAGGCGAAGCCGCTTGTCATTGTGAACAAAGCGATCAATAAGCTCGCGCTCGTCCGCGACGGCCGCATCGAAGCCGTTTATCCGGTGGCGACCGGGGTCAATACCGATTTGACGCCGGAAGGAATGTTTACGGTGACGGTGAAGGCGAAACACCCGTATTATCGGAAAAAGAACATCCCAGGCGGGGCGCCGAACAATCCGCTCGGCGCAAGGTGGATCGGCTTTAACGCGCGCGGGACGGACGGGCGCATCTACGGCATTCACGGCACGAACAACCCGGCGTCGATCGGCCAGTATGTGTCGCAAGGTTGTGTGCGCATGCACAACCGCGATGTCGAGCATTTGTATGAACGGGTGCCGATTGGCGCCAACGTGCTCATTCTCCGCAGCAACGAATCGTTTTACGCCATCGCCAAACGGCACGGCGCTGTCCGATGAAAAACGCAAGCTCCGTTTCGGAGCTTGCGTTTTTTTGGGCAGGTTTAAAACCACATGCTGATGCCGGCGAGGAGCGTCGTCAGCAGCATGCAAATGAGCATCAAGTAAACCACGAATTTTTGCGTTTTGCGCGACAACGGTCCGTCCTCCTTCCGTCCGCTGTTCTACGTTTATTGTAACGGCAAACAGCGGAGCGGACAAGGAAAAAAGCAGGATGAGAGATGAAACGGACCGCTCCATGGCTTGACCGTTGCGCAGACAAAGAAAAACAAAAAAAGCAGGATTTTTTGTCGAAACGGCGAATAATAAAATGTTGGCCTCATCATTTTGCGGCAAAGGGGATGCAGACGATGGAAGTAAAAAAAGTCGACCATATCGGCATTGCCGTCCGCTCGATCGAGAAAGCGCTTCCGTTTTATACAGATGTGCTCGGCCTGCCGTTTCTCGGCATCGAGGAAGTCGAGTCGGAGCAGGTGAAAGTGGCGTTTTTGCAGGCTGGAGAGGCGAAAATTGAACTTCTTGAGCCGCTGTCGCCAGAGAGCGCGGTGGCGAAATTTATCGAGAAACGCGGCGAAGGGATTCATCATGTGGCGCTTGGGGTTGAAGACATCACCGAGCGCATCCGTGAGCTGAAGGAGCATGGCATCCGCATGATTCAAGATGCGCCAAAACGCGGCGCCGGCGGAGCATGGGTCGCGTTCATGCACCCGAAATCGACCGGCGGCGTGTTGTATGAGCTTTGTGAACGGATGAAAACGGAGGGACACCAATGAGCGACATGTACGATAAAATCAATGAATTATATGACCGCCGACGTGAGATTGAACTGGGCGGCGGCGATGAGAAAATTGAACAGCAGCACGCGAAAGGGAAGCTGACGGCGCGCGAGCGGATTGACTTGCTTTTGGATGAAGGAACGTTTGTCGAACTCAATCCGTTCATCGAGCACCGCTGCACCGATTTTGGACTTGGCGAAAAGAAGGGGCCGGGCGATGGGGTCGTCACCGGCTACGGGAAGATCAATGGACGCACCGTATTTGTGTTCTCGCAAGATTTCACCGTCTTCGGCGGGGCGCTTGGGGAAATGCACGCGAAAAAAATCACGAACATCATGGATTTGGCGGCGAAAACCGGGGCGCCGGTCATCGGCTTGAACGATTCGGGCGGCGCCCGCATTCAAGAAGGGGTCTTGTCGCTTGACGGGTACGGGCACATTTTTTACCGCAACGCCATTTATTCCGGCGTCATCCCGCAAATTTCCGTCATTATGGGGCCGTGCGCCGGCGGGGCCGTCTATTCGCCGGCCATCACGGATTTTGTGTTCATGGTCGAAAAAACGAGCCAAATGTTCATCACCGGTCCGAAAGTGATTGAAGCGGTGACCGGGGAGAAAATCAGCGCCGAAGATTTAGGCGGCGCCCGCGTGCACAACACGATCAGCGGCAACGCTCATTTTGCGGCGGCGAATGAAGAGGAAGCGCTCGCCGAGGTGCGGCGGCTGCTTGGCTATTTGCCGTCAAACAATAACGAAAAGCCGCCGTTTGGCCCGATTCCGGACGGGGACGACTACCGCCCCGATTTGGCCGATGTCGTGCCGATTGACGCCGTCCGCCCGTACGATGTGCGCCACGTCATCGCCCACGTCGTCGATGACGGATCGTTTCTGGAAGTGCAAAAAGATTTCGCCAAAAACATCGTGATCGGCTTTGCCCGCATCAAAGGCGAAGTGGTGGGGCTTGTGTGCAACCAGCCGAAGTTTATGGCCGGCGGGCTTGACATTGATTCGTCCGACAAGGCGGCGCGTTTTATCCGTTTTTGCGATTCGTTCAACATCCCGATCATTACGTTTGAGGACGTCACCGGCTTTTTCCCGGGCGTCAAGCAGGAGCACGGCGGCATCATCCGCCATGGGGCGAAAATTTTGTACGCCTACTCGGAAGCAACGGTGCCGAAAATTACGGTCATTTTGCGGAAAGCGTACGGCGGCGCGTACGTCGCCTTAAACAGCAAATCGATCGGCGCCGATGTCGTCTATGCGTGGCCGAACGCCGAAGTGGCCGTCATGGGGCCCCAAGGGGCGGCGAATATCATTTTCGCGAGCGAAATTGAAAAAAGCCCGAACCCGGAAGAGACGCGGGCGCAAAAAATTGCCGAGTACCGCGAGAAATTCGCCAATCCGTACGTCGCCGCGAAATACGGCATGATCGATGACGTCATCGACCCGCGCGACACGAGAATCAAGCTCATTCAGGCGCTCGAGATGCTTCGAAACAAGCACGAGGAGCGGCCGAAGAAAAAGCATGGCAATATTCCGCTGTAAACGATGGAAGGCGTCCGGTCAATCTCGGGCGTCTTTTATGTTTTGGGTTTGATATGGTATAATATGGTTAAAAAAGGGGAGAGGAAAATGAATTTTTTCAACGACCCAAACAGCAGAGTGAAGTTGATTCCATTGATTATTGCCGTCATTGGATTGTGGCTCCTTTTAAATAGCCCTAAATTAGGAAGTGATTCTGTTTCATCATGGGTTCGATCCGTAGGCGGCTCGGCCGGTTCGCAAGAATACTTGCAAATGTTAAAAGGGTATATCAATGCCTATCAAATGGTAGGGGGCATTTTCTTATTGACAGGGTTATTTTCTCTTTTTAAAAGAAAATGACAATAGAAGATGACAAAGAAAGATTAGCATGAGACATCCGCAACCTTTCCTGAACGAAGGTGCTTTGCTGCGCTTTTCATGATTTCAGCATTTGTCTGAAGTCATGAAAAAACTGAATTCCACTCATCATTCGTTTACTCAAGCTGTTTCGGCGTCTAGTTTGGTGTTTGGCGGAAACTTCCGGTATACTGGAAGAGGAATCTATACATAGGAGGACGAAACAGATGGTAAACGAGCAGCGTCTTGTCGACGAATTTTTGGAACTCGTGCAAATCGATTCAGAAACGAAGCATGAAGGGGAAATCGCCAACGTGCTCAAACAAAAGTTTGAAGCGCTCGGCCTTGAGGTGATCGAAGACGATGCCGCCGCGAAAACCGGGCACGGCGCCGGCAATTTGATTTGCACGCTCGCGGCGACGAAAGACGGGGTGGATCCGATTTATTTCACATCGCATATGGATACGGTCGTGCCGGGCAAAGGCGTGAAGCCATCGATTCAGGACGGCTATGTCGTCACCGACGGGACGACGATTTTAGGCGCGGATGATAAAGCGGGCTTGGCGGCGATGTTGGAAGCGATTCGGGTGTTGAAAGAGCAAAACATCCCGCACGGCGTGATCCAGTTTATCATCACCGTCGGAGAAGAGTCGGGGCTTGTCGGGGCGAAGGCGCTCGATCCGTCGCTCATCCAAGCGAAATACGGCTATGCCTTGGACAGCGACGGCAAAGTCGGCAACATCGTCGTCGCCGCCCCGACGCAGGCGAAGCTGAAAGTGGTTGTGCATGGCAAAACCGCTCATGCCGGTGTGGCTCCGGAGCGAGGAGTGTCAGCCATTACGATTGCGGCGAAAGCGATCGCGAAAATGCCGCTCGGCCGCATCGACGAGGAAACAACGGCCAACATCGGCCGCTTTGAAGGCGGCACGCAAACGAACATCGTCTGCGACCGCGTCGATATTTTAGCGGAAGCCCGCTCGCTTGTCCCAGAAAAAATGGAAGCGCAAGTGGCGAAAATGAAAGAGGCGTTTGAAACGGTCGCCGTGGAAATGGGCGGCCGCGCCGATGTCGAAGTGGAAGTGATGTACCCTGGCTTTAAGTTCAGCGACGGCGACCATGTCGTGGAAATCGCCAAACGGGCGGCGGCGAAAATCGGCCGGCCGTGCAAGCTCGAGCGAAGCGGCGGCGGCAGCGATGCCAATATCATCGCCGGCTTCGGCATTCCGACGGTCAACCTCGCTGTCGGCTATGAAGAGATCCATACGACGAACGAGCGGATGCCGATTGAAGAGTTGGTCAAACTGACGGAAATGGTCATCGCCATTGTCGAAGAAGTCGCCAATGCCGAGTGAGCATCCCGAGGCTGGATGCTCTTTTTCTCGAGCGGAGAACATTCGCGCTGAAAATAGGATGAAAGCTGCCGATAAAAAAAGCAAAGGCAAGATGTTGAAGAAGAGAGGGCTGGGGAATGGACAAATATGTCATCTTTCGCGTTGAGCGGGAACAGTACGCCGTTTCGATCGCGTATGTCGTCTCGATTGAAAAAATGACAGAGCCGACCGCCGTTCCGCATATGCCGGACTATATGGCCGGCGTCGTGCGCATCCGCGGCGAGCTTGTGCCGGTGCTTGATATGCGCAAGCTCCTGTACGGGCGGGCCATCGAAGAAACGGACCAGACACGCCTCATTGTCGCCGCTGTGGATGGCTTGTCGGTCGCGTTTATCGTCGATGAGGCGAAAGAGATCGCCGATATTGAGCCTGAGGCCATTAAACCGCTTCAACTGATGTCCGCGGAGCGCACGCCGTATGTAGTCGGGATGGCGGCGCAAGCCGACCGGCTGTTGACCGTGCTTGACCCGCGCGTCTTGTTTGCCCATTTGGACGAGGCAGAGGAGATTCGCGAGCAGGTGGCCGCTGCCCAAGCCGCTGTCCGGGCAGGAGAGACGGTATAGGTGTTTGCCTATACCGTTTTTTCTTCCGCGCATATCCTAATCATGGAAATGAACTTCAACTCATGAAGAGGAGGCGCATTCCATGGTTCGACCGTTTGGCCCGTATCCAGGCGGCTTTTATCCACCGTACTTTGGCGGCTACGGCCACTATCCGTATGGCTACTATCCTTATTGGCACGGGGGCTACGGCGGCTATCACCATTTTCCATACGGGATGTATGATGGCCACTATCCGTTTTCCCCATACGGCTTCCCGCACTATGGAGGCTACTAAGCATGAGGGGCGTTGCGCCCCTTTCATTTTCAATATGAAAATGGCAAACAAATCCGTCGTGCAGACTCGTTCATAAATCGGTTTAGAAAAACTTGCAGGCAAGCGTAAACGTATGGTATGTTGTTTGATGAACAAACCAAAACGGAAAGGGACGTTGGACAATGGCGAAACAGCAAATCGGCGTCATCGGACTGGCGGTCATGGGGAAAAACTTGGCGTTGAACATTGAAAGCAAAGGCTATTCAGTGGCGGTATACAACCGTTCGCGCGAAAAAACGGACGAGTTTTTGCAGGAAGCGAAAGGAAAAAACATTGTCGGTACATACAGCATCGAAGAATTCGTCAACGCCTTGGAAAAACCGCGGAAAATTTTGCTGATGGTGAAAGCGGGAGCGCCGACGGACGCGACGATCGAACAGCTGAAGCCGCATTTGGAGAAAGGCGATATTGTAATTGACGGCGGCAATACGTATTTTAAGGATACGCAACGCCGCAATAAAGAACTCGCTGAACTCGGCATTCACTTTATCGGCACAGGGGTCTCCGGCGGTGAGGAAGGGGCGCTGAAAGGCCCGTCGATCATGCCGGGTGGGCAAAAAGAAGCGCATGAGCTCGTGCGCCCGATTTTTGAAGCCATCGCTGCGAAAGTCGACGGCGAGCCGTGCACGACGTACATCGGTCCGGACGGCGCGGGGCATTATGTCAAAATGGTGCATAACGGCATTGAATACGGCGACATGCAGCTGATCGCTGAAGCGTACTTCCTGCTCAAACATGTGCTCGGCATGGATGCTGCAGAGCTGCACGAAGTGTTTGCCGACTGGAACAAAGGCGAATTGAACAGCTACTTGATTGAAATTACGGCCGACATTTTCACGAAAATCGATGAAGAAACAGGCAAGCCGCTTGTTGATGTCATTTTGGACAAAGCCGGGCAAAAAGGGACGGGCAAATGGACGAGCCAAAACGCCCTCGATTTGGGCGTGCCGCTGCCGATCATCACGGAATCGGTGTTCGCCCGTTTCATCTCGGCGATGAAAGACGAGCGCGTGAAAGCAAGCAAAGTGCTCGCAGGCCCAGCGGTGAAGCCGTTTGAAGGCGACCGCGGCCACTTCATCGAAGCCGTGCGCCGCGCGCTTTATATGAGCAAAATTTGCTCGTACGCCCAAGGATTTGCGCAAATGAAGGCGGCTTCTGAGGAATACAACTGGAACTTGCGCTATGGCGACATCGCCATGATCTTCCGCGGCGGCTGCATCATCCGCGCGCAATTTTTGCAAAAAATTAAAGAGGCGTACGACCGCGATCCGGCGCTTTCGAACTTGCTCTTGGATCCGTATTTCAAAGACATTGTCGAACGCTACCAAGACGCGCTCCGCGAAATCGTCGCCACCGCGGCGATGCGCGGCATTCCAGTGCCAGGATTCGCAAGCGCCCTCGCCTATTACGACAGCTACCGCACCGCGGTGCTCCCAGCCAACTTAATCCAAGCGCAGCGCGATTACTTCGGCGCCCACACGTACGAACGCGTTGACAAGGAAGGCATTTTCCATACGGAATGGTTGAAATAAGAAAAAAGCCCTTAGAGTCATTCGCTACTCTAAGGGCTTTTCGTGTTCGATAAAGCTAAAATTCGTTCCGTCAACTGGAACTGCATCTTCAGAATGGGATGACCACTGATCGAGTGGGCGAACGTTGGAACGGTTTTGGTTCTTCCCTCACTCGCTGCATCGTTTTAAAGCGCCTCGCGAATTAGCTTTTTGTAATAACGAACGGACAACACGCCAAACAGCGAATAGCAGACCGTGTAAATCGCCATCACCGTCAACATCGGCATCCACAGTTCGGTGCCGAAAAAGAACCAGCCGGAGCGGACGGCGAAATAGCTATGGGACAATCCCAGCAACAACGGAATGCCAAAGTAGAACAGCTGTTTCCGCCGAATGCCCCCGAGCAAGTCTTTTTCGGTGAATCCCAGTTTGCGCAAAATGGTGTAATTCGGCCGCTCTTCTTCGCCGGCGCCCATTTGCTTGAAGTAAAGAATGCAGCCGGATGTGACCAAAAAGGCGAGTCCTAAAAAGGTGACGACAAACATGATCAATCCGAACGTTTGCTTTTGGTGGCGGCTCATCATCAGGCGCGAATCGGCGATGGAGGAAAACTCCATGCGTTGAAACAACTGATCAGCCCGTTCAATATTTGTTTCGTCAGTCAGATGAATTCCGATATGCACCTTTTTCTTTTGTGGATCGGTTTCTTTTTGCAAATGATCAAACATTGTTTGGTCGACGATGACGGTCGGCATGCCGTACGTGAAATGATAGTTGACGTAATAGTCTTTTTTCATCCCAAGGTAATGAAGTGGGACCATGCGGCCGTTTTCTTCTAAGCGAATCGTTCCCGTTTCTTTAAACGGCAAGAATTGACGGAGTATGTCCTGATATCCCGTCAGCAGCGCTTCCCCAGGCTTGACATCGATGCGGCCTGTACTTGTGTCGCTGATCACCGATAACGGCGCGGCGGACGGCTGAAACTGGAGCCGGCTTTGATCAGCGATGTCCAAAATCATCGAAATATCAGTCGGTGCTTCGATGACATCGATCATCGTTTCCCGATAGCGAATATCATGAGATCGCAGCGCCGCCGTAAAACGGGCGGCATCTTTTTTGTCCGTAAACGCGAAATCGGCGGCGACATAGTTTTGCGCGGATCGTTCGGCGGAATAGTAGGAAATATAGCTTAACGAAATCAACCCGATCGCGATGGCCGACACGGTCGTGATGATCGTCAGCAGCAACGCGTTCGATTTCATGCGAAACATGAGCGACGATACCGATAGCACGGCGTTGATCGACAAATAGCCGCCTTTTTGTTTTCGCCATAGGTGGAACAGAAAGCTGATCGTTCCTTTGAAAAACAAATAGGTGCCGATGATGACAGCGCCTAAGATGAACGCCATGGCCATGAATAATCCTTGCACGCTCTTCCAGTCGCTGCTAAACAATTTCGTCGATATACCATAGCCGCTGGCGATGAGGATGATCCCCACCATCCCCACGACCATGTTCCATACGGATACGTGTTTTGCTTCGGTTGTGGATGTAGTGCGGAACAAGGATAAAATCGTCTGTTTTTTGAGAAACAAGCGGTTCATCCCCATCATGAGGACATCAATCACGCTGAACACAATCAACGTTTGCACCAATGCTCGGCCAGAAAAGGAAAGAGATGCCGCTAGTGGAATATCGATGATTTTAAACAAAATCATCATCAACAGCTTGGAAGCGGCAAATCCCACCAATATGCCGATGATCAGTGTGCCGTAATAAAGAATGACGTTTTCGGCCGCCAGCATAAAAAAGATGTTTCGTTTCGTCATGCCGATCAACTGCAAAAGAGCGATCTCATGGCTCCGACGCTTGATAAACAGGGCGTTGGCGTACAAAAGAAAGACGGCGACAATCACGATAAGAAGCACCGCGCCTGTGCGGACGGCCGCCGCGCCTTTCACTCCCCCTTTGATGGCATCAAGCGATGGATCGTACTGCAATGTCACGAACGCGAAATACAAGGCGGAAGCAAACATCAAGGCAAACACGTACAAATAATAATGTTGGATGTTTTGTTTCAAGTTGCGGAACAGGAGTTGCTTCATGCTCATGGCCGAACATCGCCCAGCACGCCTTGCGTTTGCATAATGGCTTGGAAAAATTGCTGCCGCGTTTCCGTTCCTTTATACAGTTGCGTATACAATTGTCCGTCTTTGATAAAAACGACACGTCCTGAGAAACTGGCGGCGACCGGATCGTGGGTGACCATGATGATTGTCGTCTTCCGTTTTTTATTAAGTTGTTGCAGCTTGTGCAATAAATCGGAAGCCGATTTTGAATCGAGTGCGCCCGTCGGCTCATCAGCAAAAATGATGCTCGGTTCATGGATGAACGCCCGCGCCGCGGCAACGCGCTGTTTTTGCCCACCAGAAATTTCGCTTGGATAGTGGTTTTGGATGTCAATAATGCCAAGTTCAGCCGCCAATTCTGCAAATTTCTTTTCCGCTTCTCGCTTGGGCGTTTTCGTAATCGATAAAGGCAAAAGGACGTTCTCCTTCACCGTCAGCGTGTCAAGCAAATGATACTCTTGAAAGATGAAGCCGACATGGCGTTTGCGAAACTCTGCCAGCTCTCGGTCTTTCATGGCGACGACGTTGTTTCCTTCGATGAAAATAGCGCCCTCGCTCACTCGGTCGATTGAGGAAAGAACGTTGAGGAGCGTCGTTTTCCCTGATCCGGAAGGCCCCATGATCGCGAGAAATTCCCCCTTCTCCACACGCAGATCGATGCCTTTGAGCACTTCTTGTAGATTCTTTTTCGTTCCGTACGTTTTGTGGATGTTGGTTGCTTCCAATATGATCATCTCATTTTCCCTCCTTCGTTTCTATCATAAGCAATGAGATTATTTTTTTTCCTGCGTTTGGCCGAACAAAACGAAGCCGCATGTGACAAAATCGTCACATGCGACGTGTGCGGATGATGTCATTTTCTTGTGGAAATAGGATCGTAAATGTCGTTCCGCGCCCGGGCGTGGATTCGACATGAAAGTCAAGAAGAAGCGGTTTGGCGGCTTTTTTCGCCAAATACAGCCCCATCCCCGTCGCCGCTTCATTTTGGTGTTCGGTGGTGGAGGTGAATCCTTTCTCGAAAATGCGCGGCAAGTCCTTTGGATCAATGCCCAAGCCGAAATCTTGAATTTGCAAGCGGGCATGGCCGTTTTTCATAAAGCTTTTCACGACAATGTCAGATGACTCGCTGTATTTCACCGCATTCGTGATGATTTGCCGGATGATAAAAGAAAGCCATTTGGCATCGCTCAGGACGGAGCGGACGTCCAATTGAAGGTCAAAGCCGATGCCTTTTTGCATACACCACGATTGCAGCGGTTTAATCTCATTGATGAGAAGCGGCTCAAGCTCGACTTGTTCGATATATAAGTCGTTTTCCATGTGTGGAAGCCGTCGTTGATGAAGTTGCTGATCAAGAAGCAGATGAATGCGCAGCCATTCGTACAAGAGTTGCGCTTTCGTGTTTTCGTCCCCAACCCGTTCGATGATGAGCCGCATGGCCGTCAGCGGCGTTTTCATTTCGTGAATCCATGACAACAGTTCATCTTTCTCTTGTTCCAACGTGGCGAGGTGTTCTTTCAGCTCCTGTTTCCATTGGTCCGTTTGGCTGGCGAGGACGCGTTCGACGATCTTCTCCAGCGGGCTTGCCGCCCGCAGGGCAGAGATGGGATCGAGGCGGCGCTCCCACTCTTGCAAACGTTGATAAAATGCCGTTTCTTTTTTCCAACGGATGATGACAAAGACAACAAAGATGATAGTCGTTAAAAAGACGATGTAAAGGACGGAGGAGAGCGGAATCGTCGGATCCAGATAAGCGACAAACAGGATGAACAGCTCTAGAAAGAGAAAGAGGGCCATCCAGCTTTTTCGTTCCCACAAATAGTCTTTGATCATCAGTGGCTCCCTTCTTCCGTAGCCATATAGCCTTGCCCAATTTTCGTTTCAATGAAGCGGCCCAAACCGAGTTCGTCGAGTTTTTTCCGCAGGCGGTTGACGTTGACGGTCAGCGTGTTGTCGCTGACAAACCGTTCGTCTTCCCATAGCCGTTTGATCAGCTCTGTCCGAGCAACGATCTGGTTTTTCTTGGCCAATAAATGTTTCAAAATCAACAGCTCGTTTTTCGTCAGCTCCACTGTTCCGTGTTCATTTGAGACTGTGCTTTTTTCATAGTCGACCGTTGCCCCGCACCATGTTTGCAGCTGAACGGGTCCGGCATTGTAGTTGTACACGCGGCGGAGCAGCGCTTGGATTTTGGCGATCAGCACATCGAAATGAAACGGCTTTTGGATGTAATCATCAGCTCCAAGCTGCATCGACATGACCATATCAGTCGGGTGGTCGCGCGATGATAAAAACAAAATCGGGACGTTCGAATGAGCACGAATCTGGCGGCACCAGTGGAACCCGTCAAATTTCGGCAGCTGGATGTCGATGATCACCAAGTGCGGCTTGCAAGCAGAAAACTCTTCCATCACACGGCCGAAATCGCGGATGCCGCAAACGTCGTACGACCATTGTTCCAAACGTGCTTTGATTTCTTGAAACAACGTCACATCATCTTCAATGAGCAAAATGTTCAACTTTGCCTCACCCCACTTGTTTCTATTGGGAGCTCCGTTTTCATTATATTTGTTTGACCGTTCGGGGGAAAGGAGGTTCAAAATGGAAAGCATGAAAATGCATTACACAGCAAAGCGATGGCCGCTGTTCGTGATTGGCGGCAGTTGGTGCATGCGGACGAACAGGGGGCGTATGGCAAAAAGAGCTTGAAGTGATGATCGACGGTGGGCTATCATGGATATTGAGGATGGATAAGGAATGGTCAAATGTCGGTGCACGATTGTTTGAGCTATGCTATGCGCAAGGAATGTATAAGGAAGGAATTAGAAATCATTGTTTGACGGGGGATTGGAATGGGAACAACATTTAGGAAAGGTTTTTTATTTTGTCTCTTCTTGTTTATCTGTCTTTTCCATGTGTTTCCTTCCGCTAAAGCGGAAGCGGCCGGACCGCGTACGCAACAGCTTCCTGGGCGCGTGCTCGATTGGGTCATGGATGATCAAAATGGGTATATTTATGCGCTCACGGAAAAGGGGATGTTATTATTTATTGAAGCGAGCACATTGTCGATCAAAAAGCAGGAACCCGTTTCTCTGCGGGCATACAGCGCTTTATGGCGGAAATATGCCCAGCGGTCGGTCACTCTTCTTTTGCGGGACGGGAAGCTGTATGTGCCGTCTGAAACATCGATAGACGTTTTTGACGTCAAAACAAAACGGCTGATTCAACGAGCCCCGTATAACGGATTGCCGTTTGGCCTATTAGGCAACAAAATCGTAACTTTCGGAAAGCAGTACGGGCGCGGGAAGACGACGTATGAGATGTACATGTGGGATTTGGCGGCGAAACGCCAAACAAGCCGGCTGATTGCTGATCCTAACTTTTTTTCCGTTTTTTCAGAGGAAAATACGTTGTTTTTCGATGAGAAGCGAGGTCTGGCCTTCATCGGCCGCAATGTTTCCATTCCTGATTTAGCGGTATTGCGCCTGTCCGATTTGAAGGTGGTGAAGCGAGTTTCGTATCAAGGACCGAGAGGCAGCGCGCCCATCCATCCGCTCATCGTTGACGGAAGCGATGTGTTTTTTGCGGGAAGGCGCATTGATGCCGGAAATATCAACATGGTGCACGACTGTTATAACGGCCCCGTTTTAGATGTTCAAGGGGCCTACGTGGTGACAAATAAGGCGGTGTATGACCGTTACACCTCTGCTAAGATAAACGCGCTTCCATTCCCGACGAACTATGCGTTGATGGATGCAAAGTACAATTTGTATTTGATCAAAGAAGGGGAAAATCGAATTTATAAATATCCATTGCCGGCCGATGAGAGCTATTATGTTCGATCGTCCCATTATGCTTTCACCAATGTCCCCATTTCCCATTTGGCTTATGATTCGTCGACCGGATGGTTGTATGTGTTGTCCGCCGAAGACAGCAAACTGTTTGTCATTCGCGCCAGCGACATGAAAATGGTGAAAGAAATTCATCCCGGACCGCAGCCGACGGATGTAAAAATTGATGGCGGCAAGGTGTATGTTGCGCTATCGGGAGCGACGAAAATGGCGATTTACGACGCCAAAACAATGCGGTTTCTTGGAACGGTGCCGCTGATCGCTGCTCCGCGTTCATTGGCGATCGGGGACGGGAAAATTTTCTTCACGGACAATAGCCGCACGTTGACGGGATCGATTGCCGTTTATGATATGAAGACGAAAAAACAATGGCGCATCCCAAAGGTATTCATCAATCCGTTGATTGGGTATGACGAAAAACAAAATGTATTGTATGTCGGACAGGAAGGAACATCGGATCATGATCTGTATGCGGTGCGGCTTTCCGATTGGCATGTTTCGCAACTATTGTCCTTCCCTGGAGGGGATGATGCCTTTTTTATGAACGGCGGGGAGATTTTTTACGGAAAGGCGCGCATCAATCCAGCCCAGCCCGGCGCATTGGTGGCCGCTGAATTTCCGGAGCCGCTGCGGGCGGCGAGCCGTCAATATATCATCACCAGCCGTGCCATTTATAACCGGGCAACAGGAACGAAAATCGCCGATTTGTCATCTGAAGCGTTGCTCGCAACGGCTGGAGATGATGGAATGATCTTCACGTATCGAAAAGTGGCTACGAACCATTATTTGATTAAGCAAAAACTGTCTCAGTGAACTACCCCCACTTAATTTTCTAGCGAAAATTTGAAGTGGGGGCTTCCAAAGAAGTTTGACTGCTTCAAGCAATCCTTATTCTTTGAGGCGTGTCCACTTCGCCGCTAGAGCATAAGACAC
>NZ_JBREBQ010000046.1:0-19109 GCF_052906625.1 Geobacillus sp. CCR
ATCCTAGTGGTATCGAAAGCACTTACGAGACCTCCTTAATGTTGATTTCACCGCTAACATTATTGCCAGGATCTCGTCAGTGCTTTCTCTTTTTTGTCACTAAATCACAAAATTTGGTGATGAACCACAAAAGAAAACGTGAACAATCTGGAAACGAAAGCGACACCAGGAAATCTTGCTGCGCAAAAACAGGCAGAAAGCGAAAAAAACAAGCAGCGTGCACCGAAGATGTGACCAAGGAAAAGCGGACGATCCAAAACATCGAAGCGGTTTTCCTAGGCGGTGAACCGCTTTGTTGCGTGAAAGACGTCGCGACGAACCCTCCTTGCCTTTTTTCCTCATGAAGTTGTCCCTCTATTTTTCATTGTTTCGATCCACATATGATAAAATAAAATGGAAAGCGCCGTCTATTTTTTCCTTTCCAGTTGGAAGAATCATTCATCGATCCAAGCAAATCGATGCATAAAGGAGATGGGCCAATGAAACAAGAATTGATCGAACGCTTCATCCGCTACGCGAAAGTCAACACTCAATCCGACCCAAACAGCCATACGTGCCCGTCGACTTCGGGACAGTGGGAGCTGGCGAGAATGCTCGTCGAAGAGCTGAAGTCGATCGGCATGGAAGACGTCACGGTCGACGAAAACGGCTACGTGATGGCGACGCTGCCGGCCAATACGGACAAAAACGTGCCAGTGATCGGCTTTTTGGCTCATATGGACACCGCTCCGGAGTTTACGGGAGCCAACGTCAACCCGCAAATTATCGAACAGTACGACGGCGGGGACATCGTGTTAAACAAAGAACAAGGCATCATCTTGTCGCCGAACGACTTCCCGGAGCTTGCCCACTACAAAGGGCATACGCTCATCACGACCGATGGGACGACGCTGCTTGGTGCTGACGATAAAGCGGGGATCGCCGAAATTATGACCGCGATGAACTATCTCATTCAACACCCGGAAATCAAGCATGGCAAAGTGCGCGTCGCCTTTACGCCGGATGAGGAGATCGGCCGCGGGCCGCATAAATTTGACGTTGCCAAATTCGGCGCCCAATTTGCCTACACGGTCGACGGCGGGCCGCTTGGCGAATTGGAGTATGAAAGCTTCAACGCTGCCGAAGCGAAAATCACGATCAAAGGAAAAAACGTCCATCCGGGCACAGCGAAAGGAAAAATGATCAACTCGATCAAAATCGCCATGGAGTTCCAGCAGCAGCTGCCAGCCCATGAGGCGCCTGAGCATACGGAAGGATATGAAGGGTTTTACCATTTGCTTTCGTTCCAAGGCAGTGTAGAGGAAACGAAGCTTCATTACATCATCCGCGACTTTGACCGCGAACAGTTCGAGGCTCGCAAAGCGAAAATGAAAGAGATCGCGGCTTCGCTTGCGCAAAAATATGGAAACGACCGAATCACTCTCGAAATCAACGACCAATATTACAACATGCGCGAAAAAATCGAGCCGGTGCGCCACATTGTTGACATCGCCCACGAAGCGATGACGAACTTGAGCATTGAACCAAAGGTGAAACCGATCCGCGGCGGCACGGACGGGTCGCAGCTCTCCTACATGGGGCTGCCGACGCCGAACCTTTTCGCCGGCGGCGAAAACTTCCACGGCCGCTACGAATACATTTCCGCCGACAATATGGTGAAAGCGGCCGAAGTGATCGTGGAGATCATCAAGCTGTTCGAGCAAAAAGCATCTTGATCTGCGGAAAAACTCTCTTGAACGGTCTTTTTCTATCGTCCAAGCACAAGCGGCTGCAAGCCCGCCCATTAGGAGTAAAGAAAAGGTGTCCCGAGTCTTTTAGGGACACCTTCTTCATTAGATAAGCGACCGTTCGCCCTTCCATCATTTTTCCTCGGTCAACACCTGTTACGGAAGCCGGTTGATCCGCCCCTCGATCCGTGCTGAGAACGGTTGCTCAAGACCGCGAATATACGAAACAAGGGCATCCAAATCGACCGGGCCGACCTCGCGGTTTGTCCCTTGCGTCAACACCGTGAACCCATCGCCGCCGTCGGCGAGGAAGCTGTTGACCGTCACCGTGTACTCGGCGTCCGGTTTCAGCGGTGTGCCATCAGGAAGCTGAATATCAATGACTTTTTCTCCGACCGGCTTGCTGGCGCTCCATGTATAGCGGAGGCCGGAGATTTGCAGCATGCGCGTTTGGGTTGGCTGCCATTGTTGATTCAAAAGCTGGCGGATTTGCGCGCCGGTGAGCGTCATTTTCACGAGCTGGTTGTTGAACGGCTGAACGTTGTACAATTCGCCCCACGTCACTTCGCCTTGTTCAATATCGGCGCGAATGCCGCCCGGGTTCATAAAGGCAAAATCGGTTTTCATCGCCGCCCGCTGGGCATCGGCGATCAAATTGCCCAAGGCGGACTCGCCGCTTTCGTTTTGTTCATCGGTGATCGTTTCGGCCGCTGTACCAATGACTTGGTTGACAAGCGGCGCGACTTTCGCTTCATATTTTTCAATGAGCGTCCGAATTTCCGGGTCCGGAGTGATGCCGTCATGATAGGTCGTCACGATCTCCGCTTTTTTTGCGACGACGTCTTTCGTGCGTGGGTCGATTTTCAAATCGACATCAGAAAACGCCGTGCCGTATGAATACGACTGAACGAGCAGCTTGCCGTCCACAACCGCATTTAAATAGGCATGGTTATGACCGGCGAAAATCACGTCGACTTCATCATCGATCGTTTTGGCGATATCGACAATTTCCCCGCTTGCGTTTGTCCCATCCGGATTGGATACGCCTGGGTTATGGGCGAGAACGATGATCGTTTGCACCCCTTTTTTCTTCAGTTCCCGGACCGCTTTGTTAATCGCTGTTGCTTCATCGATGAACTTGACTCCCGCGACGCCGCTTGGCGTCACAATCGTTGGTGTTTCCGTGAGCGTGACGCCGATAAATCCGATCGGCATGCCGTTGACCCGCTTAATCACATATGGCGGGAGAATCGGCTTTCCCGTTTGCGCATCAACGACGTTGGCGCTCACGTACGGAAAATCCGCTCCGGCGAAATCGCCGGTCGCCGGGTGGTATCCGCCATGGATCAAGCGGAGCATTTCCGCTACTCCTTCATCAAACTCATGGTTGCCAAGGGTGCCGACGTCAAAGCCGAGCTTATTGAGCACTTCGATCGTCGGCTCGTCCTGCAGCAGCGCCGATACTGGCGGACTCGCGCCGACCGCATCGCCGGCATGGACGAGCAGCGTATTTTTGTTTTCCGCCTCACGCTGTTTCAAATAAGCAGCCAAATAATCAGCCCGTCCGACTTCCCGCCCGCCGACTTTTCTCGTCACATTCAACTGGCCGTGGAAGTCGTTAATGCCTAACAGCTGCACCTCAATATAACGGTGCGAGGAAGCAGGCGGCTTTCCCTTGCTTTTCCCGTTCCCTGCCGCCCCAACTGGAGCCGCGGCCAGCACCGCTGCAGCAGTCAATGCCGATAGCACCCGTCTTCCCCATCGTTTGGAATTCTTCATTCCCGGTTCCCCTTTCTCTCGCCTTCTCGTTCACTCCCATTATATCCTTGCGAGTCAGTACAATGATAGAGCAGAAAGGATGATTTTTCGTAAATATTTTGTAAATTCACAACTGACTGTTGAGAACAACAGAAACAAAAAAGACCGCCCGATAGAGTCTGTTGAACGTATCTCTTCGGACAGCCTTTCTTTTTTAGCTCGATGGACAGCCTGCCGTGGGGCGGGTGTTCCCAAGAATCTCCCACCTCGAAGCACAAGCGTAGGTGGGAGAGCGTTCAACCGACCGCGTTTTTCTTGTTTAACGGAGCAACGCGAATGCCGGTCGTCTCCTCAAAATCGTACAACCCGCCCGGGAGATCGGCAAACCGCTCGAGTTCATTGTAAGCCGGAATGCCGTGGTACGCCATATCGAGCCCTTCTTCTTCCTCACGCTCTGTCGCCCGGAGCCCAACCGTTTTGGCGCATACGTTCGCGATGAGCGCACCGCTGACGAAGCCCCAAATGATGACCGTGAACGCGCCAAGCAGTTGGGTGATGAACAACGACGCATGACCGGTCGTCAACAATCCTTGCGTCAAGTCGAACAAACCGACGGCGAGCGTGCCAAAGACCCCATTAAACCCATGAACCGCCACCGCACCGACCGGGTCGTCAATTTTCAACGCATCGACCAACAGCGTCGCATAGACGACGATGACGCCGCTCACAAGACCGATCAGCACCGCGCTCCATTGCGAAACGAAGGCGCAACCGGCCGTAATGGCCACCAGACCGGACAATACACCGTTCATGACCATGCTTGGATCGGCTTTTCCGTACTTTTTCATCGTCACGAAGAGCGCCGACGCGCCCCCGGCCGCCCCTGACAGCATCGTGTTGAGGGCGATCGATGCCAATGCTTTATTGGATGCGTCGAGCGTACTGCCTGCATTAAACGCAAACCAGCCAAACCATAAAATGAACGCCCCAGCCGAAGCAAGCGGAATATTGCTCGGCGCAAATACGTTCACACTGCCATCCGAGTTGAACCGCCCTTTTCGCGGCCCGAGCCGCTTGGCGATCGCCAGCGCCGCAAAGCCGCCGAGCGCATGAATCGCTGCTGACCCTGCGAAATCTTTCATCCCAAGTTTCGCCAACCAGCCGTCGCTATGCCAAATCCAATGGCCCGATAATGGGTAAACGGCAGCGCAAACGAGAAGAACCGTCACAATGTATGCCTTAAAATTCATCCGCTCGGCAACCGCGCCGGAAATAATCGACACACACGCCACCGCAAACCCGATTTGAAACAAAACGAACGCCGCGCTAGGCAACGGAACAGACAACGAAATACGTTCCGGCGTCCCAAACAATGTCGTGCCGACCCATCCAAACGCATCATCGCCAAACATCAACCCAAAGCCAATGAACCAAAAGGCGAGCGCTCCAACGGTCAAATCAACGAAAATTTTCATTGTCACATTGACGGCGTTTTTCGTCCGCACCAGCCCTGCTTCCAGCAAGCTAAATCCGCCTTCCATAAACAGCACCATCGCCGCAGCGATGACGATCCACACTGCATTGACTTGCTCGATCATGCCTGTCCCTCCCGCTGATTGGCTAACTCGTCGATATCAAAATCCAACGTGCCCGTACGAATGTTGTACGCCTCAAACACCGGGTAGACGAAAATTTTCCCATCTCCGTCTTCCCCGGTTTGCGCAGCGGCGACAATGGTTTGAATCGTCCGCTCGACCATATAATCGGAAAGAACAATTTCCAGCTTCACTTTCGGGTGAAGCGTCACTTTGTAGTTTTTTCCTCGGTAAACTCCTTGCGTGTCCTTCTGTTTTCCCCGCCCAACGACTTGCGAAACGGTAAACCCGGTGATGCCGATCTGTTTCAGCCCTTTAATCGTATCGGTCAATTTTTCCGGCCGGATGATCGCTTCAATTTTTTTCATGTTTCCCGCCGCCCCCCTCAACCGTTTCTTGTGTAATAAAATATAACGTATTTATGTTAAAAATTATAACAATTAAAAGAGCTGTGTCAAGTATGAGGACAAAGTTTTTTTGCGCGCCGCCTATCGGGCGTAGCTCGAAGAAAAGCGGGTCGGCGGGGTGTCCATCCAAACGACTGATCGCCGTTATCCGTTCTAACACAAAAAAGGTGTTCCGCAAACGATCGGAACACCTTTTTCATCGTATTGTCATTCGGCGCTATGCCACGCGAAACGGCCATGAACGCCACGCCCTTCTCCTTGTTAGATCGTCTCCTTCCCGCGCACGCCGTTGATCGAATAGCTCGCCGTAATGGCGGCATTTAACGAATGGGAAACGGAACAATATTTTTCTTTTGACAACCGAATGGCGCGGACGACCTTGTCTTCCGGCAAATCGCCTTCGAGCGCGTAATGAATATGAATTTCTGTAAACCGCTTTGGGTGGTCATCGGCGCGCGTTCCTTCGACTTCCATCGAAAACGCGCGGACATCAAGCCGCATTTTTCGCAAAATCAGAATGATGTCGATGCCGGTGCAGCCGGCTAAGGCGTGAAGCAAAAGCTCCATCGGCCGAGCGCCTGAATCGTTGCCGCCGACGTCTTTCGCGGCGTCGATCGGAATCACCACACCGGAAGCGCTTTGGCCGCTGAATGACATGTTTCCGTTCCATACAACCGTCGTTTTCATCATGGTCGCTCCTTTCTCATCTGTCCGGGGTCGGACGGACTTTCCGACAGCCCGTTTCTTCTTTTCAGTTTAGCGGCTATGTCCTTGAAATGCAAAATTCCTGTCTACCGTTTTCGCTCATGCATGTTAAAATAGAAACATGCACAAACTTGTTGAGTAAAGGGTGTTTGATTCGATGACCGCACTCATTTTGCTTCTTGCTTATCTTCTCGGTTCGATTCCGTTTGGCCTTCTTGTCGGGAAAATCGGCTACGGGATCGACATCCGCGAACACGGGAGCGGCAATCTTGGGGGAACAAACACGTTCCGCGTGCTTGGGGCGAAAGCGGGAACGATCGTCATTGTCGGCGATATGCTAAAAGGGACGCTGGCGGCGAGCTTGCCGATGCTTTTTTCCGTCCCCGTGCATCCGCTGTTAGCCGGTGCGGTCGCCGTGGTCGGCCATATGTATCCGGTGTTCGCCAAGTTCCGCGGCGGCAAGGCGGTGGCGACATCGGGCGGGGTGATGCTGTTTTATTCGCCGTTGTTCTTTTTGTCGCTCATCGCCGTGTTTCTTGTCGTCTTGGCTGTTTCACGCTACGTCTCCCTGTCATCGATGGCCGCGGCGCTGTATGCGGTCGTGTACACCGTCTTTTTCACTGACGACATTCCATTGACGGTGGCAGTGTTGTTGCTGGCTTCGTTTATCTTTTATCGTCATCGCGCCAACATTCAACGCATCTTGAACAAAACGGAGCCGAAAGTGAAATGGCCAGGCAAACGCTCATGACGACGGACGGAGAAAGGAGTTTGTTGCGTTGAGATTGCCGGAAGCATTTGTCGCGAAAATGAAGAAGCTGCTTGATGAAGAAGCAGACGAGTTTTTCGCTGTTTATGAAAACGAAAAAATCAACGGCTTGCGCGTCAATCCGTTGAAAACCGACCCGGGCGCATGGTCAAAAACGGCGCCCTTTTCCCTTTCCCCGGTGCCGTTTTGCCCGACCGGGTTTTATTATGAGCCGGACGAACAGCCGGGAAAGCATCCGTACCATGCGGCCGGCCTGTATTACATTCAAGAACCGAGCGCCATGGCGGTCGCCGAAGCGCTGCGTCCCGCCCCTGGGGAGACAGTGCTTGACTTGTGCGCCGCCCCTGGCGGGAAAACGACCCAGCTTGGAGCGATGATGGAAAACAAAGGGCTGCTTGTCGCCAACGAAATCCACCCGAAACGGGTCAAAGCGCTCGCAGAGAACGTCGAACGGTTCGGCTTGACGAACACCGTTGTCGTCAATGAAACTCCCGAGGCGCTTGCCGAGCGGTTTCCAGGCTTTTTTGACAAAATTTTAGTCGACGCCCCCTGTTCCGGCGAAGGCATGTTTCGCAAGGATGAAGAGGCCGCTTCGTTTTGGAGCCCGGCTTACGTCGAAGAGTGTGCGGCCAGACAGCGGCGCATTTTGGAAAGCGCCTATGCGATGCTGAAAGAAGGCGGCATTCTCGTCTATTCCACGTGCACGTTCTCTCCTGAGGAAAACGAGCAAACGATTGAATGGCTGCTTGAGGCGCACGATGATTTGCGGTTGCTGCCAATTGCGAAAATCGGCGGCATCGAGCCGGGGCGGCCGGAGTGGACGAAAACCAATCGATCCGATCTCGTACACGCCGCCCGCCTTTGGCCGCACCGTCTGAAAGGTGAAGGGCATTTTGTCGCCAAACTGCAAAAACAGCGGCCCACCCCGCCTTGGCGGGGGCGGTGGGCGAAATCGAGCGCGCCAAAAGCCGCTATCCGCCTGTATCGACAGTTTGAACAAGAGGCATTGCGGACAAAACGAGACGGCACGTTCGTGTCATTTGGCGCCCATTTGACTGTGTTGCCCGAGCGTTGCCCGGATTTGTCCGGTTTGAAAATCGTCCGCGCCGGGTTGCACTTAGGGGATGTGAAAAAAGAGCGGTTTGAGCCGAACCATGCCCTTGCCTTGGCGCTGCGGACAGAGGAAGCGAAACATGTGCTTGACCTATCGAGCGCGAGCCGCGAAATCGTCCAATATTGGCGCGGGGAGACGCTTTCCACCAACGGCAACCGCGGTTGGCTGCTTGTGGCTGTGGATGGATTTCCGTTCGCCTGGGGGAAAGAAGTGAAAGGAACGGTGAAAAACTTTTATCCGAAAGGGCTGCGCCTCGTCTAAAACGTCGGAAAAGCGGATGGCAAAGGAGCTCCTAACCGCAAAAAAGACTGTCCTGCAAACGCGGACAGTCTTTTTCACTGGTGCTGCTTGGTCGGAATCGTTAAGGTAAACACGATCTCATCGGCGGCCAAATCGATTTTTTTCGCCGCGACTTGATAGCTGTTGCCAAAGCGAATGTCAGTGAGTGCGACGTAGACACGGGTGTGCTCCGGGTCAATCGCCACTTCATCGGGCAGCGGGGCGTGCTTTTGCAAGTAGCGAAGCACATACGTCACCGGCAGCTTCCAATCGCCAAACGAAATCGTCGGCTCCGTGAGCTCGACATTCCCTCCTTTGACCACTTTTGGCACAAACGAGACGACGAGTTCGACCGGACGACCTAAAATAGGGATTTCGCTTGAAACATAGACGCGATCGGCGAGCCAAACGCGGTATTGCAGCGAATGGCCTTTCGTTTTTTTCACCAAATAATCGTTAATGACGGCGTTCAAATGTGCTTTCTTCGAGTAAACAGTAAATGAGGCTCCTTCGACATCCGGGTGCGCCGGCCGTTTCACCGGCGGAGACGGCTTAAGCAGCCAGGCGGCGGCTAAAACAATGACCGCCGCGTTGACAGCCGCCAACATCCAAAACGCTCGTTTCCAATTCATTGCAATAAGCTCCCTACCCACCACTCTTTTTGTTGATCTAACGCTTCATACACTCGCATGGCAATCTGTTCGTATCCTGCGGCATTCGGATGAAATTCGTCGCGATGAAGTAATTCGTCGCGGTCGATGAAGATGTCTTGAATATCAACGAAGATCGTCCGGTCATACCGTGAAAGCACTGCCCGGCTGGCGCTGTTCCACTCAGCGATGACGTCATCGATTTCCGGAATGTTCGGCAACGTGCTGGAAAACGGATTGTATAAGCCGACGAGCACAACGACCGCATACGGGTTGACGGTGCGCAACGAGATCAACAGATGGTCGAGCCGGTCGGCAAACATTTCCCTCGCTTGCCGAAACCGCTCGCGCGACAAGTCCAAAAAGTGCGAACGAACGACGTTCATCACATCGTTGCCGCCAATTGTCAGCACTATCACATCCGCCTGCCCGAGCTCCTTTCGATGAGCGGCAATGACCGGCTCGAGGTCGACGATACGCCGGCCGCGCTTGCCGAAATTCGTCACTGTCACCGTTCGCACCCCTTCTTCTGCCGAAAGGAGCGGGACAAGGCGGCCGACATAGCCGCCTTTCCCTTCGCCGTCTCCCACTCCTTCCGTCAACGAATCGCCTAAAGCGACCAAATGAATATCTTTCGGCAGCGGCTTCGCTTCCAGCAGTTTGCCGGCCGCTTCATTCGGGTGCTCCAGTTTCCCGCCGGCTGAAAAGGCGGCGCATCCGACAAGCAGCCAACTCCATATGATCAGCCATCCCCATCGTTTCACGTTTGACACCTGCCTTTTGCCGCAACAAGGGAGAGGCGAAAAGAAGGCAAAACAGCGGCACCGCCTTTGCCTTAGCGCGACGACTGCAAAATTTCGATATGCTCCAAAATCGTGTCATACGGCACATTTTCCACGCCGTTGTACGTTTGCGCCACTTTACCGTCCGGACCGACTAAATAAAAGCTTGTGCCGTGGATGACTTGGTCATCATTGGCGGGCTTTTGCACGATCGTTTTAAAGCTTTTTTGCGCCAGCTCGCTGATTTCGGCGAGGCTGTATCCGGTCAGCAAATGCCAGTTTGATAGATCGTCTGTAAACTGTTTCGCATAGGCTTCGAGTTTTTCGGGCGTATCGACTTCGGGGTCGACGCTGAACGAAACAAATTCCACATCAAGCCCTTTTTCTTCCGCCTTTTCCTTCAATTTCGCCATATGGGCCGTCATCGGCGGACAAACCGTTTCACAATTCGTAAAAATAAAATCGGCGACCCATACTTTTCCTTTCAAGTCGCGAAGCCCAAACGGCTTGCCGGACTGATCGACGAACGTAAAGTCGGCGACCGGCCAGTTTTTGGCGTCCGGAATCGTTTTTCCGCACGCCGCGAGCAAACAAACTGCCACGATCATCATCATCCGTTTCCACATCGCTCGTTCATCCTTTTCCGTCTACATCATTTTTCCTTCGAGCTGCACTTATTCTCGATCTGGTTCTTCAGTATAGTACATGAGCGCAAGCGCCCCAGGGCCGGTGTGAATGGAAATGACCGGCGTCGTTTCAACCCGCGTGTGGCCGATCATGCTCGAAACCATTTCGGCGGGCACTGCCGCCGGCACATCGGCTGTCGAATCGGTTACAATTTTTACGTTTTTCATCGATTCACTCCCGTATGCATCAAGGGCGAATCCAGTTCCAAGGACGCCCCGCGGCGTTCAATCAAGCGGCCATGCGGAGTTTCCGCCGAACTTTTCGTTTCTCCCCCATCGTCATCTCGTTTCAATTATATAACGAAACCGCCCAAAATCCCACCAAAAAAAAGTTGTTTTGCCGGCCAGGGGCAAAACAACAACGATCATGCATTATGCTTTAACACCGTCTCTTTAAAGATCTGTTCATATACAGGCCATTTCAGCACTTTCTTCAAATGTTCGCGGAACGAATACACAGAACGGCTCGTTCTCGATCGGTACACCTTTGCAATAAACGCCTCCAAGCGCAGTTGGACCATGAATCGGTACGTGTTCTCTTCCTCCAATACAGGAATTTCGATAATCTTCACTTTCTGCCCATACGCGTTTTTGAACTCGAGGCTTTTGAATAGCAAAATATCAATCCTCTTTTTCACCGATTTACTTCTATTATACACCAATCCGGTGAAAAAGTATGTCGGAATGCGGCGAATTTGTTCCGACTTTTTTCGTATTTTTTCGTTAGATCAATAAATGGAACAAGTTCGGGTCTTTGTTCACTTCTTGGAACGGGAAGCCTTTTTTCTTCATCCGCTCGATGAGCGGCGCGTAGTCTTCGCGCCGTTTCAGCTCGATGCCGACGAGCGCCGGGCCGCTTTCTTTGTTGTTTTTCTTCGTGTACTCAAACCGGGTGATGTCATCGGTCGGCCCAAGTACTTCATCCAAAAACTCGCGCAACGCCCCAGCCCGCTGCGGGAAGTTGACGATGAAATAGTGTTGCAGTCCTTCGTAAATCATCGAGCGTTCTTTGATTTCCTGCATCCGGTCGATGTCGTTGTTGCCGCCGCTGACGACGCAGACGACCGTCTTGCCGCGGATTTGTTCCTTGTAAAAATCAAGCGCGGCGATCGGCAGCGCCCCCGCCGGTTCGGCGACAATGGCGTTTTCGTTGTACAGCTCCAAAATCGTCGTGCACACTTTCCCTTCCGGAACGACGACGATGTCATCAAGCACCCCGCGGCATAAGGCGAACGTCTTTTCCCCGACCGTCTTGACGGCAGCCCCATCCACGAACTTGTCGATTTCCTCGAGCGTCACGACATGTCCGCGCTCGAGCGCCGCTTTCATCGACGGGGCGCCAGCCGGCTCGACGCCGATCACCTTGGTGGACGGAGAAATGCTTTTCACATACGTCCCAAGTCCGGCCATCAATCCCCCGCCGCCGATGCTGGCGAACAAAAAGTCGATCGGTTCATCGCAGTCGTTTAACACCTCGACGCCAATCGTCCCCTGTCCGGCAATGACGTATTCATCATCAAACGGATGGATGAACGTCCGCCCTTCCGCCTCGGCGCACTTCACCGCTTCGTTGTATGAATCATCAAACGTGTCGCCGACAAGCACGATCTCGACCATGTCTTTGCCAAATAGCTGCACTTGCGACACTTTTTGCCGAGGCGTGGTCGCGGGCATGTAAATTTTCCCATGCACGCCAAGCGCCCGGCACGAGTAAGCCACTCCTTGGGCATGGTTGCCGGCGCTGGCGCATACCACCCCGTTTCTCCGCTCCTCATCGGTTAAATGCTTCATCCGGTTGTACGCCCCGCGCAGCTTAAACGAACGCACGACTTGCAAATCCTCGCGCTTTAAGTAGACATTGCATTCATAGCGCTCGGATAACAGCGGGTTTTTTTGCAGCGGCGTATGGGAAACAACATCCTTCAGCGTATGATACGCGATCAAAATGTCCTCGACGTATACCGCCCCTTGCTTTCGTTTCAGCTGTTGTTCCATGTTCTCGTTCCCTTTCTTTCTAAGTTGTCTTTGATTTGTAGATTATATCACAAATTCGCAAAAAGAAAAGGGAATTTTCGAAAAGTTTTTGAGTGAAGATGGGCTGGCTCGCGATCATCGCGATTGTCCCGCTTTACCGGGCGCTTCCGCCGGCCGGACTCACGTTTTTGGCCTGACGCCATCCGATGAGCGCCGTCCTTCCTGCTCGAAACCTCTCCCTAGCCACCTCGCCAGACGGCAACGCGGCGAATGTGCAACACCTGCACGGCGAACTACTTCTTAATGCGCAAGCGGACAGAAAAAACGACCGGCGCTATGCCCGGTCGTCCTCTTTTTTGAACTCTTCTTCCTCGGCAAATTCCGTCGCCCATCTTCCCTCATCATACCAGCGGTGCGCTTCTTCCCGTCTTGCTTCTTCGTGCACATGGTTTTCCATATACAAATGGAAAAACGCTTCAACCGCTCCGATCGCCAAGGCGCTGAAAAACGCGCCGTACGCCATGTTGACGGACGGGGCAATGAGTGCAAAGCTGACCGGCCAAATAAGCAAAAAGGAAAGCGGCACGTCAAGAGCGGCAGCGACAAAATGGCCGACGCGCGGCAACACGAACAGATCGCCGATAATATAAGAAACAAGCGCCGTCACGATCGTCATGAGTGAAATCAAGGAAAGCGGGGCATTGAAGATCGTAAACATCGAAAACAAGACGACGCTCCAAGCGGCCAGTTTGACGACAAACGGAACGATATGCTTCATCGTCTTCCTCCATTTCCATCGTTGTTCTAGTTGTTATCGTTCCTTTTTTGCCCCGCTTCTATGCAGAAAAAACACACTTGACCGTTCGGCGCGGTCGGTTTCAAAACGTTCGTATCCCGACTAAAAAAGACGTCCCATGTTTTTGGGACGCCTTCTTCAACTTTCCGTACGCCAGCTGCAAACGCACGTTCATGCCAACGTACGATATGTGCCTATTTTGTCTCTTTCCGCTCGTAAATGAGAAAGGCGTGTTCATACGGATTTCTTTCGTCTTTCACCCCCGGCGTATAGGAAACGATGTCCCACTCATCTTCCAAAATAGGGGGATAAAACGTATCGCCGGGGAAGGAAGCAAAAATTTTCGTCACATACAGCCGATCAGCGATGGGCATCGTCACTTCAAACAATTCAGCCCCGCCGATGATAAACACTTCATCGGCGCGAGCAGCGATCCATTGCTTTACTTCCTCAAGCGAATGAAGCACAAGGCAGCCTTCCGGGCGAAACGAGCGGTTGCGCGTGACGACGACGTTTTCCCGCCCAGGAAGCGGGCGGCCGATCGCTTCAAACGTTTTGCGCCCCATCACGATGGCATGGCCCATCGTCACCCGTTTAAAATATGCCAAATCGGCCGGCAAATGCCAAGGCAAGCGGTTGTCTTTGCCGATCACCCGGTTTTCATCCATCGCCACAATGTGCGAAATCATGCCGCCCCTCTCCTTTACACGGCTACCGGCGCTTTAATCGCCGGATGCGGGTCATAGCCGACGATCTCGAAATCGTCGTATTCGTAGTCGAAAATGGACGACGGCTTCCGTTTGATCACGAGCTTCGGCAGCGGGCGCGGCTCGCGCGTCAGCTGCAGTTTCGCTTGCTCAAGATGGTTTTTGTACAAATGGACGTCGCCGCCGGTGAAAATGAGTTCGCCGACATCGAGGTCGCACTGCTGGGCGATCATATGCGTCAAGAGCGCATAGCTGGCAATATTAAACGGCAGCCCTAAAAACGTATCAACGGAGCGCTGCTGCCACATGCACGACAACCGACCGTTCGCGACATAAAACTGAAATGCATAATGGCACGGCGGCAGCTTCATCTCGTCCAATTCCGCCACGTTCCAAGCGCTCACAAGCAGCCGGCGTGAATTCGGATTTCGTTTGATCTCCTCGACGACCCAGGCGATCTGGTCGATTGTTTTCCCGTCCGCCCCTTTCCATGAGCGCCATTGCGCGCCGTAAATCGGGCCGAGGTCGCCGTTTTCATCCGCCCACTCGTCCCAAATCGTCACGCCATTCTCCTGCAAATAGCGGACGTTCGTATCGCCTTTTAAAAACCAAAGCAGTTCATAAATGATGGAGCGAATATGCAATTTTTTCGTTGTCACGAGCGGAAATCCATCTTGCAAGTTGAAGCGGAGCTGGCGGCCGAACACCGACAGCGTGCCGACGCCCGTGCGGTCCTCTTTTTCGACGCCGTTTTCTAAAATATCCTCCAATAACTGCAAATATTGCCGCAATGTTCTCACCTCACGCTCTATCATATCATAAAGCAACGCATGGTGAACCACTTGTCCATAAAAAAACGAGCCTTTTACGAGGCCCGTTCCGCCAATCCGCGGATCAACGCATATGTTCTCGGCGCTGCCGCCCGCAACGTTTGCCGCGTCTCTTCGCTTGCATAATAATAGGCAAACGCCTCGGCAAAATACTCTTCCGGATAGGTCAAAAAATAATATTCGCCAGGAAAGAGCCGCGGCGCCTCCTCCCGCCAAATCGCTTGAAATTCGTCCGTTTCATGAATGCGGTCAAATACAATGTAATCGAGCGAATGAGCAAACTCATGCAGCTCCAAATTGACCGAGCCATGCCCTTTTCCTTTTTCGCTATGGCCGAGGCGGACAAGCACTAAATGCGACCCGCCGATGCCCGGCACGTCATCCCATGTTTTCGAACCCGGCATATAACCGCGCGGCGTTTTTCCGCGCAAATGGCGGGCCGTCGGCTCATCGGTGATCGGGCCGGTTAACAGTTGGATGTAAATATGGTGATCTGCCGCCTGCTCTAAAATCGTGCGATCAATGCGGGCGAGCGTCCGGATCGTTTCATTCGCTTCAGAGGCGGAAAACTCCGTCTCCGGCACGATGATGATGCGGCCAAGCACATCATGAGACGGAACACCCCTAAGGCCAAGGCTGCTTTCTTCAAGCAGCACGCCATGGGCAGCCGGATACGGCGAGAACGACAGAAGGGGAATGGCGAACAGCGCCGCCAGCAAGCTAGTGAGTAGCCGTTTCATCGTGGTTCCCCCGCTTCTTTCAATCTATGAAAATCATATCATAGAACGAAGCGGGGAAAAACGCGCAAAATCAGGAAAACGCCGCAGGCGATTATGTACGCCAGTTCGGCGGCGTATTTTTTGACCAGTAGATTTTCCCGAGTTCATGATGGGCTTGAAACCCATCATCGCATGTATGATAGTGAAACTGAAACCAATATCCGTCTTGCGGCGGATGCTCGCGGCGGACGTGAAAGCGGATCAAATCCTCTCCCGTATCCGCCCGATACAAATGAAAAATGCGCTCCCCGAGCCCGCCGGACGGGTTCTCTGACACGGCCAAATAGCGAAGCTCCTCCTCCGGATAGCGCGCGGCAAGCTCGGCGATCACTTCTTCAATGCGCGGCAAAATGACGGCGCGAAACTCATCTTCAATGACCGGAGCGATTTTGCGGCCGAACTTTTCATAGGACTGGACAACTGCCTTTTCCATCGTCCGCTCAATGAATTGAGCTCGCGTCAACGAAACAGCTTCCGCGGCAGGACTTGCCGGACTGTGCTGCCAATCGGAAGACGATGCATCATCTGACGGCGGCTCTTTGGCCGCGAGCAGCGAAGCGGGCGGTGTGACAAGTCCAAACGTGCAAACCGTAATGGCAGCAACAAGCGTTTTTCGAAGCCAAGACGGCAGCTTCATCGTCTTCACCTCCCGCTACCGCCGATCAGCGGCCGGAGACGCGAACAAGCCGGTTGCCTTGAGTTTCTCGACTGCCAGGCGCAAAACGTTTTCCGGCTGCACAAGGGCGATGCGCACGTAGCCTTCGCCGCTCGGCCCGAACGCGTGCCCAGGCGTCACGACGACGCCGGCTTGGTCGATCAGCGCCTTCGCAAACGAAAGCGATGTAAAGCCGTCCGGAATTTTTGCCCACACGAACATGCCGGCTTGCGGACGGTCAACCGTCCAACCGATGTCAGCGAGTCCATCCACGAGCGCATCGCGGCGCGCTTGATAAATCATGCGGCTCTGGGCGCAAAAGCCGGCGCCATGGCGGAGCACTTCCGCGGCCGCTTTTTGCAGCGGCCAAAAAATGCCGTAATCCAAATTGGACTTAAACTCGGCAAACGCACGAATCACCTCGGCATTTCCGCATAAGTAGCCGACCCGGCAGCCGGCCATGTTGTAGCTTTTTGACAACGAATTGATCTCCACGCCAACGTCCTTTGCGCCTGGAACAGAAAGAAAACTCACCGGTTTGTTTCCGTCATAATACAGCTCGCCGTAAGCAAAATCGGAAACAACGAGGATATCGTACCGCTTCGCAAACTCAACCACTTCGCGATAAAATGATTCTGTCGCTACGGCGGGCACCGGATTCCCTGGAAAGTTAAGAAACATGATCGCCGCCCGTTTGGCGATGTCCTCCGGGATCGCACGCAAATCCGGCAAAAAGCTGTTTTCCTCCCTCAGCGGCAGAAAATACGGCATCGCTTCCGCCATCGCCACCCCCGCCGCATACGCCGGGTACCCGGGATCCGGCAATAGAATGACATCCCCCGGGTCAGCGAACACCATCGGCAAATGAACGAGCCCGTCTTGTGACCCGATCACGTACGTCACTTCCGTCTCTGGATCGAGCACAACGCCATGCGCCGTCCGATAATAATCGGCGACCGCTTCATGAAACTCGCGAATGCCCTTTAATGTGTAGCCGTACGCATTCGGCTCGTTGGCGTAGCGGGCGATCGCCTCACGCACAAACGGCGCCGGGGGCAAATCCGGGCTGCCAACGCTCAAGTCGATCCACTCGTCATGAAGGTGGCGCTGCTTTTGACGATACGCCGTCAACTCGGCGAAAATCGATGCCGAAAACGCGTTCATTCGTTTCGCTTTTTTCATTTCGTCTTCCTCTCCCTTGACAAGACAAAAACTGCATTTTCTTTTTGCTTTTGTTGGTATATACTTTTATCATAGTTCCGAAAGAAGACACCCGCTTCAACCGCGTGAAGGTTGCAGCCCAGCGATCAGCGACAAATGGATGTCGGTTGGCGTCAGCCAAAACACATGATAAAATCAAGGTATATCATGTTCTTTGTGAACTGGATATAGGGGGTTGCATGGAGAATATCCAATGCGAAAACCAAGCAAAGCCTTCCATGCGTAAAATATCCAAGGCGCGAAAGAACTCCGAATCGTCGGATGCCTAGGGTTGGGACGACCCGAAGTCACGCTCAGGGAGACGAAAGAATGCTTTCGTCGTGGAACTGAGAAGCTCCCACTTCAAGCAAAGCGAAGTGGGGGTAGTTCACATGAATAGTGTATCATAGATTCTCAGCGAAAATATAGACAGAAAGGCGGGAAAAATGAAACATGAACACGATCTTTTTTGCGGCCAGCCTCATTACATTGCTTTACTTTATTTATAGTTGTATCGCCAACGCCTAAACGCTCTTGGCGATCCATCCAGCTCCCTTGGCATTCTGTTGGATGCGAAGGGAGTTTGCGCATGAAAACGACAAAAGGAGCCCCGCATCGGGAGCTCCTTTTTAATCGATTTTTGTTTTTTTGCGGGCAGAGTCAAGCTCGAACGCGCCTGTCTCCGTCTCCGTCGTGCCTTGCCCTCGAACATCTGGGGCGCTGACGCCCGTTTTCGAACGATCTTTTTTCCGCTTCGGCACGCCCGATCACCTCCGCCCTTATCGTTCCCGCCAACGCGCCGTTGTATGCGGAACGAAAGCGAATCAACGCAAGCGGTTCGCTCCTCGCTCGCACCGCATCAGCCGCAATATTTGTCAAACGCAGCCAAAATATTTTCCATCACGTCCTCCATCGAGTGAAACTCGATGTCTTCGCGCGGAATGAAGTGAACGACTTCTTTTCCTTTTAAGAGCGCCATCGACGGCGAAGACGGCGGATAGCCGACAAAGTATTCGCGCATTTTCGCCGTCGCTTCTTTATCTTGGCCGGCAAATACGGTGACGAAATGATCCGGCTTTTTCTCGCTCCGCAGCACCGCCTGCGTCGCCGCCGGGCGCGCCAATCCAGCGGCGCAGCCGCACACCGAGTTGACAAAGACAAACGTCGTTCCTTCCACTTGTTCCATAAACTGCTCGACTTCCTCGCTCGTGCGCAATTCGCGGAAGCCGGCGCGGACGAGTTCATCCCGCATCGGCTGCACGAGCTGGCGCATATATTCTTCATACGCCATCGACATGGCCATCATCCCTCCACCCTATAGTCGCTGTGCTATCAGCATACTATACTTCCGGTGCAAAAATCAATGAAGATGACTGCTGTGCTTCCCTATTCACCTTTTCCTGACGGCCAAAAAATGATGCCTCAAGCTTCGGCAACATTTCAGCAATGACGAATAAAGCCCTGGAGGATGGACTCCAAAGGCTTTGCTTGGATTCGGGAACATGTTCTGAAAAGCGAATGCGCAGACGTAAAGAAAATTAGAAACCCGATTTAATTGTAATAAATTGAGGGTCTTCACCATTTTCTGTGATTTCCACTCAACCCCAGAAATATGTTAGCTGGATGAAATCGGTTCATCAGTCAGGATCCTTCTTCCGCATACAGACCACGAAGTTGGTAGAATGGAAACAGTCAA
>NZ_JBREBQ010000047.1:0-18696 GCF_052906625.1 Geobacillus sp. CCR
TTTAAACCGTTCGCTATGATAGTGGCCGGAGTGAAGCTCGTATGTTTTTGCCACACTGAATATCCTTTTGTATTCAAATGGGAAAAGGCTTGTCAGCTTGTCCCTGCTGACGTCACCATGAGCCAACATAATGCCAACATGTCCTAGCAAGTATGCACAGCGCCAGTCGGTTGCCAGATTACTGTCATTGAGATCAACGTGTACTTGTGGATAGCGATCTATCAGCGCATAAAGAAAAGCGTATTCGAGATCACCTGAATGGTTACCGAACACGCTCTTGATTGAGACGCGATTGCTATATTCAATTGCCAGCGGAACAATTTGATCAAACAGCTTCACTGCATCATGGAATGCCTGACGCATGTTTGCGTGATCTAGTTGCGTTCCTCTAACCGTTTGTGTTGCATGAATCTGATCACTATGGAACAGATCTCCCAATTGCTCGATCACAATCTCGTTGTAGCCGTCCATGATGATCTCTCTAAGTTGACTCACCATGTCTTTTAGATCGGCGAATGTTGTCCAGCCAAAATGCAGGTCAGGCAATGGGATGACTAAGTTGCGATCGCCCGAT
The DNA here is from genome assembly GCF_052906625.1 of Geobacillus sp. CCR. NCBI lineage: Bacteria > Bacillati > Bacillota > Bacilli > Caryophanales > Anoxybacillaceae > Geobacillus > Geobacillus sp. CCR. Next base: position 575 of record NZ_JBREBQ010000047.1, read on the forward strand.
TTCTTCATGCCGTAATTGACCGGAATGATTTTGTCGTTGAATGCTTCAGCCATTTCACTTATCGATAAGCCTTGTTTCGGCTTTACGCGAATATGAATGCTGTACTGCGGAACTGTGCCGTCTTCGGTACTATGCTGCTCATACACTTTGTAGTCGCCTAAGACCATCTCAAACTTATCAGGATCGTATCCACACAACTCCATCAAAGTTCGTGGGTCTTTATTTGGCTCATGCTTGAGTCTCATTAAGGCCGTGACTGTTTGACTACCGTCAGCATTAAGAGCGACTTTTCTATCAACGGGTTGGCTCTTTCTATCTGTTTTCGCTGAATCGTATTCATTCTTGACTGGTTTTTGGAACTCGATCCCAAGCCGTCTTGCCTTGCCTTGAAGCGCATCATAGCTAATACCGAGTTTGTCGGCTGTCTCGCGTCTGGTAAAGCCTTCAGAGGCGAGCTTCCTAATGTCACCGATCTGTTCATCTGTCCATTGCATCTACTCGCCTCCTAAAAATTTAAATTAGATGTCCATTGGGTCGTCATAACACGGCCCTTCTTCCCACCACGATGCAAGACACTTAGCGGATTTTGTTCCTTCATGGTATTCCTTGTCTAGTTCCATTGTGACTACGTTGTCATATCCATGAATTCTAGTTGATAGATAATCATCTAGCTTGGCTTTATCAGTTGTAGCAAATACAGCATCGGCCTCTCCGGTTCCGCCTTCCCATTGATCTGCGTCCCCGGTCTCACATACAACCAAGTATAGTTTCATGTTCTTACCTCCTGAAATATGTATAAAAATAGCACCTCACATGAAGTGAAGTGCCATAGTCCGGTGCCTACTCCTAGGGCTTCCCAGACTTGATCCAATGCAACTGGCAGGAGTCGAACCTGCCCGTCGGAACGTCTTCCGGGTTCCCAATAGCCGAAGCTTCAGTTGCTGCTCGCTCTCCCAGTGTCAGATGGGGTCATCGCAAGCTGTGTCCGGTCGCTAAACTGGACAATGTGGCATGCGGGAATCGAACCCGCCTGACTATCACGGTCAGTCCTCATTGCCACGCCTTGCCACAGCTTTATCATCACTGTGGCTCGGAGGAAAAACGCGGTGTCTCAGGTTTCTCACCTTTGGCACAATACAATAATAAGGCGGAAAAACAGTTGAAAGGTCTCACAAAGGTCTCATCTCGATTTCAACCAATGGACAAATCTCAGCGAATGCGATTAGCGCTTCTCGTTTTGTTCGATAATACTGGGCTTTTGATAAAAACAGCTTGTCCATTATTTGCTGGTCACTGTATCGTTTGGTTAAGTAAGAACTTGTTAGTATAAGCCGATGATTCGCTGAATCCAGAGATTCAATAGCACCTTCACAGCACGCTATATAGTACAGCTCGTCAGCGTGCGATACGAGCTTTTCCTCGGCTTTGTTGCCATAGCTTGGTGACTTTGGCATGCCGTCCATCACGGGGCTTCTGAGCGCTATTTTGGTGCGTTGAGCGAGCCGCTTGTGATGCCAGTAGTTCCCCAAGACCTCTTTGGCGTTTTCAATTGTTTTGTCATGATCAATTGGGCTAAAATATCTCGTTGCTCGCACCACTGCGTCCACTCCTTATGGTATAATTAAATTTGTAAAAGTTTGGGGGATAAGCGTGCCGTAATGGTGCGCTTTTTTATTTGCTTTCAGAAGGCCGAATGAGTTCCCATGGATCAATCCCAGCTCCATATGCGATTTTGTCCAAAGTGTTGAGTGAAACACTGCCATTCCCAGATATTGCATATTGAAGCGTGGTGATGGGTATTCCGATCTCTTTTGCATATGTGGCTTGTGTCATGCCCAAATCGTATATATTCTTCCTAAGGTTTTCGGCCAATGATCGTTTGCTGTCCAAGCTGTTCACCTCCTAATGTTTTACCCAAATGCGACATTCCATAGCAGTTTTAAAATCCAACAGCCAACAAGTACCAAGATTGCTGTCAAGAATGCACAGCCTACGAAACAGCCACCAAAAATTCCAACCTGTGCAATCCTTTCTGGCTTTGATTGATGGTCATCTATCATTCTCTTCATCTCCGTAATCATTAGGCCTACAGTATCAATCAAAGTATTGTCTGTACCATCTTTTTTCCTCCCACGTAACCTTGTGCTTATCGAAAGGGCGCGTGCCTAGAACCACATAGCCATCACGTTGACCATAATCAGTGATGAAGGTAACAATTACTTTGGCTCTGCGTCCCGTGTACTTTGTCCCATCAAATTCTCGAAGCGATAGCACCGATCCAACTTTATATTCGCGATCGTTCTTGCGGATCTCAAAGTTCTTTTTGCCTTCTACCTGTGCCTGAAAATACTCTGGCAATATTTTCAGCGAGATCACGTTACTTTTCATGTTGTGCCACCAATTTATCTAAGGTATCTATAGCTTCCTTCACTGAACAACTGGCCTTCCACACAAGCCAGCCAAATCCAGTCGATGTCTTCTTCACAAGCCGTGCTTTGGCACGTTTTGAGGCCCTGTGCCGATCATTCATTTCATTTTCCTCTTTTCCAGTTAGCCCACATCCACATTGCAGCACCCGTAGTAAGCAACATGACGGCAATCATTGCTTTCCCTCCATCTCATCGTCTTCTTCATCATCTTCATAGTCAGCAATTACCAGTGCATCATATGAGTACTGATCGCTTCCGGTGTAGCTTAATTTAGCTTGTGGATGTAATTTCAAAAAAAGGTTCACACTGTCAACGTCTACACTTGATCTAAGCTCAAACACGCTTATCTTTCTCGTCATCGCCTTCACTCCCATCTTCATTTTCGGTGTACCAGTCGTCACTGTTTAATAGCCAATAGCTTATCTCCCTGGCTTGCTTGTACATTGGGTCAACACGTGCAGTCATCGCGTCAGTCGTCCATTTAGACCAGGCAATGTCGTGCAATAACTTAGTTGCAAGTTCAGCCTTTGCACACAGTTCGCCTTGAAGATAAGCGTCAACGTACTTGCTTTTACTCATGCTTTCCCTCCAGTAACTCCGGATTCTCAAATATGTTGCCGATGACCTCGTATGTTCGATTAACATCATTGTTCCAGATGCTATATTTTTCCCCATCTACCAATTTGTATTGAAACATTGGGCGATAATCACCATACTGAACTACACCAATCTTAGGAATCTCGTATTTCATTTTAGGGTGAGCGACAATAATATCGCCTTCGTAGATTTCTCGGCCGTTCTTGTCATGCAGGCCGGTGTACTGCATTAAATGGGCTTCTTCGTCAATTAGTTCAATGCCATTTTTGCCATCATCAGCAGTTACCCAAATACGGCCATCAATATCCCATTCAATATTACTGACTGGATACATTTTGTGGTTGTGACTGCTATACGCTCTGAACTTAATCTCTCGTTTCATTTCTCCGCCTCTATTCTTTTAGTAACCACTTGACCAGCTTTTCACCTGACCAAAGAACGAACCATACAACTGTCCCTGCACCAATTACGAAGATCAAGATAGTCAATGATTTAACTATTCCAAATTCGATAAAAGGCTTAACAACCCAATCCCAAAGGAAACTGGCAAATCCGTAAATGATGATGCCCGTCCAAACTGCTAAAATAATATAGGCAATGGCGTGCTTGATCTTTTTCTTCATTTCTCCGGAAACAATGTCAATTGAGTCAGGGCTGATTCCTGCATTTGTGAGTTCTTCTCGATCAAGCTTCTTCACATCCTTGAATAAGGGCACATCTGGCCAGTGCTTTTTTAAAATCATGCGCGGATAGTCTGCATACTCACACAAACCAGCTACTTCAATTCCAGCCATTTGTTCAGCCAATGCGATGCCACCAATTCCTGCAAATAGTTCTAGTGATCTCATTTTGCGTCCTCTTATTTTGCGCTGACTGACTTCACAGCCTGATCGGAATAGTCCTTGATGCTCTGTGCGTCTTTGATTGCCTGTGATAAGTCATTGTTTGCCTGTTTGGCGGCTTCTAACTGTGATGTAAGGTCATTGATGGTCTTCTGCTTAGCATCGACCTCAGGCTGCTGCTGGCGTGGTTCAGGCTGATATACAGAAACATCTAGGCCTCTGACAGGAACTAACCACTTCATTTCAACCTCTACAGGGTCATTCGCCTCAGCTTTGAAGTGGATCTTTTCAACCTGTCCAACCTCAATGCCATTCACAAAAACTTTGCCGTTTTGAATTCGTAGGCTATTCATCATGATTTTTCTCCTTAATCGATTTCTTCGACTTCAACTCTCGGGTTAGCTTTGTCAATAAAGAACCGATCTCGCAGTTCTACAATGTGATCCCAATTATCGTTTTCTAAAAATTCAGCCTTTTGCATGCCGTCGAAGATAAACTTATGCTGAAACGCGATGTTGTCCGGGTCTGTTCGCTTGTCATACCAGTACCAGTCGAAGCTTAGAGGTTTCCCCCATTGAAATTTCACGCCCTGATTCATCGCTTTTCTCACAGCCAACATTACCGTTTCCGTTGCTTGTTTCTTGACTTTTGCTCCGCCAAACATGTTGCCTCGTTCAACCTTGATGTACTGGTTAAGAGTCATGAGGGGCAATGGAATAATAATCCTGTTCACGCTGGCTTCACGTCCTTCAGATAGTATTGACGTTGCTTGCCATCAACCATCTCAACCGTTGTGATTAACTCTTTGGGGGCCTTGCCATCAAAAGCAACTGGCTTGTTGATGTCTTGGCTTGCACCTCTGGCGTTGTATCGTTCAACCCTGATGATTCGTGCCACACCGCCAAGATCACGCACGCCCATGAATACTCGATCAGGAACCACAACCAGATCACCGACCATCATTTTTGTTTTAATTGCTTGCATTTGAAGATTCCTCCTGTAGTTCCTTGTATTCTTCCTCGCTAATTGGCTGTTTTAGTTTTTCTAGCGATATCCCCATGGCTTTAGCTATCTTTGTAAGTGTGATCATCATTACCTCTTTGCCACTAAGGAAACTAACAATCGTGATGCGGCTCACACCAGCAATCAAAGCAAAACGGTACATTGGCAAGCTGGGATGATCGTCAAGAAAGTTACGAAGTCGTTCACGTGCCCAATCTTGGCCTGCATTGTTAGTTTCGTCCTCATGCTCAATCATGCTTTTGCCTCCTCAAAATTTTTGTTTAGGTAAGTTCACATTTAGCTTTTTCAGATATCCCCGCCAAATGTCGTATGTGTTTTGGCAGTATGCTCGCGTTACTGGATCAGTTTCTTTTGTTGGTAGATATGCGCTAGTTTCTCCATAATATTCTGACTCAGCCGTCTCTAAGGCATCTGTCAAGGTAACGTACGCCCACTGGTACCAAAACTTCTTCATATCAGCATCGGCTTGTTGCGCCTTTTTTAGATATTCCATGGCTTCATCAAGCTGCAGAATGATGAACAGCGAGTATTGATAATGTCCCTCCTGCATGTACTCATTGAACTCTTTAAGGGTCATAGTTGGATAAGCCATTTCAATACGCCACCTTAAACTGCAACTTTGGTGCGAAAAAGCGAAAATCAATGCTTCCAAGTGCTCCTTCACGATTTTTGGCAATTGTTAAAGTCACAGTACGGATATCTGATTTTTCGTTCTGCCGGTCACTGTTCCAAAGGAATCCAACTGCATTGCTATCTTGCTCAATTGATCCCGACTCTCGTAAATCTGAGAGTACCGGTTGCTTGTCCTGACGATTCTCAATACCTCGTGATAATTGACTAAGCAAAACAATCGGGATACCAAGCTCGTTGGTCAGCACTTTGAATTGACGGGTGATCTCTTCGATTTGCAGACGGCGATCGGCTTGGCTACGAACACCAATCAGCCCGAGATAATCAACAATCGCAAGGTAGCCTTTATCTGCATCAGCGGCTCGCTGCCGCATTGTTTTGACGATCTGCGGTAATTCCACCTGCTTGTCGTAAAGCTGCAAGTGATAGTCTTTAAGGACGTTCCCTGCCTTTTCAACCTCAACCTTCTCAGCATCGCTTAGACTTTTCTGTGGGTTGATGAATTTACCAGCACTGATACCAGTCTTGCAGGCCAACAAGCGGTTGTAGTTTTCTGCATTTGACATTTCAAGTGAAAACATATCAACTGTCAATTCCGGCTGCTGTTTCAAAGCCTCAATGATGAGATTAACCGCGAATGCTGATTTACCGACACCAGGGCGCGCACCAATCGTCAACAAACGTCCCGGCATCAAACCACCACCCAGAATGTTATTAAGAGTGAAGTACGTTTTAATCCCATTGTCAGTAGCACCGTGTATCATTTTGTCTTCCATGGCCGCAGCCAAGTCAGCAATGCTACTTTCAGTTACCGTCTGACTGGCAGCAGTAGCATTCTGTGAGGCAACCATCATTGCGGTAAGATTGTCCTCGCTTGGTTCTTCCGAGTACGCTTGTGCTGTTTTAATGAGCTGACTACGGAAATAATCCCGTTTTAGCTTGCCTATCCACCAGTCAAAGCGTGAGGTGCCAAAATCGCTGGTCATAATGTATTGCCAATCTGTTACTGACATCACGCCAGGATGAGCTGTATCAAAACCATCCTGTAATTCCAGCGTGTCAACGTCACCTGGCAACTTGTTCATATAGGCAACTAATGCAGCGTACTGCTGGCTGTTAAACCATTTAGGATCAATCCATTCAGACTTGATGAGTTCCGGCTTCGTATATAAGCCATACATGACATGCGGTTCAGGATTGCTAGGGTCATAAAGCTTTTTCGTCAAGCTTGTTGCCTCCCTTCATCGTATTCAGCAATGTAACGTTTAGCATCTTCTGGATTGATTGGAATGCCCTGCGCTTGGATTTCTTCAAGCACTCGTTCAGGACTGTTGTAGTCGATATACATTGCAATAGCAGTTTTCTTGGGATCGAACTTAGGCTTTCTAGCTTCCTGCTCATTTCGTTCTTCCTTTACGACCTCAAGGTAATCGTTCCATGCCTCTTGGTTGAAGAAAGTGCTACCGTCTTTGACAAACTGCTTCTCTGTGCCTTTGCTATTGATTAGCTGTCGATAAGCCACAATGCCATCCTGAATTTGTTTGTTGGTAGCAGGGTTCTTCTTTCTACTCATTGCTCGTTTGTAAGCAGCTAATGCTGGCTTCTTGCCGATCTTCTTTGGATACAGTTTCCAGAGCTTTTCAAAGTCACTCTCTAACGTGCTGGATGCACGTATGTTTTTATTAATACTTGTATTATTATCTGTCCGATTTTTCGGTATACCCTTGTCCGATTTTTCGGTATACCCCTGTCCAGTTTTTGGGTATACCGCACTAGATAATGTGATATATCTTTTATCAATTTCTTTGCTATCTGGCTTAAATGTTACATTGCGAATGATGTAGCCATACCTCTCTAACGCTTGCATCCAAGCCTGCACTGTGGAACGACTGACACCATATAATCGGCAGAAGTAGTCATCACTAGCCCAACATGAGCCACTCTTATTAGCTAACGCCGTGATTTCACCGTATAATAATGGTGCTTTGCTTGGCAGACGTGTATCATATCGAACATCTGATGGGATGATTGTGTAGTAACCTGGTTTCTCATTCATGATCGTCACCGCCTTCTTAGAATGGAAGATCATCATCACTGATATCGAGCGGCTGGCCATTATTAGCAAACGAATCTGTGGAATTCGCTCGCGAAGCATTTTGAGTCGTTTGACTCGCATTAGTGGTACCTGTTGCTGATGAATTGGCTGTTTGCTGTGATTTAGGGATGTTCTGAGACGCCTGTCGTGATTCAAGCAAAGCAAAATTCTCAACAATGACCTCAGTCACGAATACTTTCTGGCCTTGCGCGTTATCATACGTACGTGTTTGGATATGACCTTCGATGCCAACAAGTGAACCCTTGTGCGTGAAGTTGGCAAAATTCTCGGCAGACTTACGCCAGATGGCACAATTGATGAAGTCAGTTTCTCGTTCCCCATTTGCGCTACGAAATTGGCGATCAACAGCAATCGTAAATGAACCAACCGCTGTTCCGCTTTGCGTATAGCGAAGATCAACCGGTTTAGTTAATCTGCCTGTTAAAGCAACTGAATTAAGCATTTTTAGTCTCCTTTTTATTCGGTACTTGTTTTGTAATGTGGCTGAATTCGTTTAAGTTCGTCAGCTGTCAGCTTGATTGGCTTAATGTGATATTTTTGGATAAACGACATGAGTCCGATCGTGTGCTGCTCGACATGATGAATGCGGCATAGGCTCATGTACCTGAACTTTGTTTCGTCAATCTTGTTACGATTGCGTCCCATGCCAACTGCCTCGTAATGTGCCAAGTCAGCGGGCTTTCCGCAGATAACACATTTACGGAAACGGAGGCAGAACCATTGGCGCGCATAGTCGTTTGGTATCATATCCCACGTGCGCGTCTTGAATGGCACATCGTTGCGGAAACAAAACTCTAAGATCACGTAGATCATGTTGCTGGCAGTTGTCATCGAACAGTCACTCAGTGAATATGGTTCAATTGCAAAAATCTCACGCGTATACGACTTCATGAGGCATTCGATCATGTCCACCGTGTCACCGTTCCAGTCTGATATGTCATGCATCAGGGCAAATATCTTTTTGCGTTGGTCTGGGCTGATATGGCGCCCGTCCTCGACTTCTAACTCAATCGATGGTCGTTTACCCGCGGCAAGCTTAGACAGCGTATACAAGCTCACAGAGTCATCAGCAGTGATAGTAATCTGCTGGCCTGAAAGCTTATCCAGCCTGCCGTTTATCTTCATGCTCATTCACGTTCGCCACCTGCCAACTTTCTGAGTTCTGCTTCAAGCAAGTTTTTGACACCAGCAGCGGCTTTAGGAGTTAATGTTTCAACACTCGTTGCTTTGCTGCCGAATTTTGCATTCGCTAAGCCTATCCATATTTCAGCAAGTTCATTAACCGTTTTTGGCTTTGGCTCGCCTTTTTTGTTAGTGGCCGGCAAAGCTTTAAACTGTTGAACCATCATGTCTTTGATAGCTTTAACGGTTGCGTGATCAAGAATGGCACTTGGCCGAATAGACTGCTTGTTTTTGGTTATTGGACCATTGCTTGCTGAGCTGTCATTTGCATCAGGGTCAGAGTCTTCGGTGTCAGTGATGTTGAACATCTGCTTATAAAAATACTTTTGCGCTGAAGTGCTGGCCTTGACCATGGCTTTTTCGCCAGTGTCCTGACCGCTGCCCGGGATGGTAAATGTCATCTCATCATGACCGTCAGTGACAGTGAATGTTCCCATCAAATCAACAAAGTGATTATTGCCACCTTTGCCCGTTGTGCGATCATACTGGTTGACAATCTCATAACTGAATTTGATGACCAGACCGGCTTTGATCAGTGCTGGTTTCACAGCATCTTTGATGGCGCCTTCGCTCTGAAAACTATAATGTTGAAACGAGTTCTGACCATCTTTCTTGATAACACCAACAGCCTGCTGTGCTATCAAAATGCGGTCAACAAGAGACAGACTGTCTTTTACCGTGTCATTTTCTTTCTCGGCCATTACTTAGCCTCCATGCTGATAAATTCAATGCCTTGTTTTGTCATAAAATCCGCTACGCTTTTAGCTTCATCAAAAGTGCCAACAACCTCGAATCCGTAGTGTTTGACTTCTGGCTGCTTAACCACTTCACCGGTGTTGGTATCAACAACTTTGTCACCAACCTTTTTCTGATGCAGTGCATCAATCGCGGCTTGCGCTTCGGCACGTTTCTTAGCTTGTTCAGCCTCACGCTTTTGCCGCTCAACATAGGCATCAATGCGAGCCATAACATCTAGCTGTGAAGCCCCTTGATCAATCTGTGCAACCCACCCACCAGCATCTAAGCCCGTGGCTTCTGCATATTTGGTAACAGCCTTCTTGGCTGCTGCAAGATCTGCACGCTGTTTGACAATATAATCAGCTGCATCTCCGATTTGCCGCGTGCGTTCAAGCTTACTTAGGCTTTTGTTGAGCCACTTGTCGTTGAACTCGATGTCTTTTGGGTCAATCCCACGTGACTGTGCAATTTCTGTAATGTCATCAAGTACTTGCTCTTTACGTTGTTCGGCGTCTAATCGTTCTTGTTCTTTGATCCCATCGTTGATGGCTGTTTCAACCGCTGAAATATCGCTAATCATGCCATCGATGACGGATTTGAACGCATCGTACGGTTTGTTGTATTCGCGTTTTATTTCAATACGTTTGTCATTAAGCGCTTTTGACAGCTTGCGCAAGTCAGAACGAGACGCTGTCGCCTCTTTCAAAGTTCCTTCAGTGATTACAAGTCCACGGTATTTTTCGGCATATAGCTTGATATTGGCCGCAAGCTCGTCTGCATGTTGTAGAGTCAGCACCGATGGCTTATAATCAACTTTGAAGTCAGTAAGTGACAATGTGTTATTTTGCATTATGAATTTCCTTTCTATCAGTCGTTGGCGTGCGGGCCAGCGGCTTTTTTCATGGCTTGTTTGATAATAAATAGGATTGCGTGTGCACCATCTTCTTGACCCATCGCATACGTTTGATGAGGGTCTGTGTTGGTAGGACCATAATCAGCAGCAACCTTGTGATATGCCGCGATCTGACGATCTGATTCGGCTAAAATGCGTTCGTATTCCTCATTGGTCATCACGTCATCCCCTTAGTTTTGCTAGTCGTGCACGCAGCTTCTCATTCTCGGCAAGCAGCATCTTTGCAATTGGTGTGTGGTTGCCGCGCATAATGTCTAACGTCAATTTGTTATGCTCTTTCAGCAAATCACCAATGGTACGTTCTGCTTCATTCAATCCATTGCCTCCAATTTCCGCTGTGGCCTAAGCAGTGACCCACGATCACGCCGAAGCCGCCAGCAATTAGTAAATATCCAATCATTGTTTGTCCTTCTCTCTAAGCGACCTTGAAATCTCTGGGAACCATTTGTCTAAGAAGTCGAGCCATGGTTTCGGATGAAACAGATACCCCTTTTTGCCAGGCGGTGGATATGAAACCACGGTATCTTGCAAGAACTTGTGGAAGCGTGGGACGTTCAAGATATTGTTAACTACCCACGTGTTGTTATGTCCTTCGACATAGCTTGTTGCAGTGGTGAGTGTCCACATGCCTCGTGCTGCTAGCTTGCGTTTTAACTCTTGGTTCTCCTTGATCATCTTTGCCAGTTCTTCTTCTTCAACCGCTAAATACTTTTTACTTGAAATCTGATCATCTTCAACAACCTGCAACAGTGGCATGGCATTTCCTCCTTTCCTGTAGTCGAATTATTGGCCTTCCCCAGCCATTCGGTTGCGTAAGTTGGTAAGCCGTGTGCTCAAGCTGTATCCGCCTCGTTGTTCGACATCTTTGTAGATATCTTTCCGTGTGGCTTGATAATCGTCTCCTCTCATATGTGCGATCTTAGTAATGATGTCCCGAGTTGCTCGGCGCCAGTCCATTGTGGAAATACTTACGATGTCACTGATGGCATTTACTTTTGCATCAACTCGATTCAAGCGTCGCTCTTGTGCGGCTAGCGCTTGCGTAGCTGCAACAGCCGCCCGTGTCGCTGGACTTAGACCGGTCATATCGTGATGTGCCTGCTTATCAATTTCGATAAAATATTGACGCGCTTGCTTGCCTCGATCGGTTCGCTGAATCATTGCAACTTCCTTGGCCATGTCAAGTGTCATGACATATTCAATGCGTGGACGCCCGCCGCTTGGGGTTTTCACCGAAATCGGGGAAAAGTCTTTGCCTACTTCGAATCCATATTCAGCCATGTCCTTGAACCATGACGAGAAATCTTTGCCAACTTCCAAGAAATCGTGCAGCTCGCGACCGCTTACTGCGATCGTTCCATCATCACGTGTGATGGTCTTAATTAGTTCGTTCATATCTATACCGCCTCCTTTACCGGGTACTTCGGTTTTTCCGAAGTTGGTGACAAAAAAATATCCCCAACCGAAATCCCTAAAGCCTTTGCAATAGCCTCTAAGTTCTTATAACTGGCTCCGCGAAGACGATCAATATCACGCTCATAGTTATTAATCGTTTTCACTGTTAAGCCAGACTCAGTCGCCAGCTCATTGACTCGCATGTCTCGAATTCCGCGCCATTGACGAAGCGTGAATTTCTCAGATTTTTCATTCATTGCTGTTTCCTCCTTTCGTTCTTTATGTCTATATAATACGTTTCGGTTTTTCCGAAGTCAAGAATAAAATTCTGTTTTTCCGAAATTAAATTCGGAAATATATTTACGTTTTTCCGAAGTGGTGTTATACTGTTCCTATAGAAATAAGGAGGAACTTGACATGTTTGCAAAAAATCTAAAGTATCTGCGCGCAAAACGCGGCTATGATCAGCAGACATTCGCTGAAATGATCCACCGAAGCGTTTCTACCGTAGTGAATGGGAGTCTGGCAAGTATACTCCAAAAGCGGGAATCCTTGCTGATATTGCCAATATGTTCGGTGTAAAGTTAGACGACATGATGAATAAAGACTTGTCGAAGAGTGCTGACAACACCGTGATTGAGAAAACTACAAATACAATGCGGAAACTCCACCCTGAACGTCAGCAAAAAGTCTACACGTACGCGGAAAAGCAGCTCAATGAACAGCAAAATCCAGACAACGTTGTCAGCTTAGATGAAGCACGTGTAGAACGTAATCTCGATGAACCAGAGTTCAATGTTGAGGTTGATGGTATTGTGGCCGCTGGATATGGTGCCTTTAATGATGATCGCGATGAACCAATGGACACAGTTAAGATTCCAGACAGTGCTATTCCGTCTCACTACGATTACTGTTTTAAAGTTGTCGGCGATAGTATGTCTCCCTACTACGAGGATGGCGAATTTGTCTTTGTTCAGAAAACACAAGATGTTACTAACGGTATGATCGCTGTAGTTGACATTGATGACATGACATTCATCAAGAAACTGATTTTTGAAGAGAACCGTCTCTGTCTTCGGTCATTGAATGATGACGTAGATGAAGAAACTGGCGAACGTATCTACCCAGATTTCTACGCTGACGACACAGACAATATTGAAGTGATTGGTAAAGTTGTCGGGTCATACGCATTTAAATAATCTTACGTCCAAACCCTGATCGACGTTAAAAGCTGGATTTTTTGGAGGGGAATAATGGAACCACTTATCTTAATTGCCTTTTTGGGATCGTTCCTATTGGCTGCAATATTTGGCACATTGTCTATAGTTCAAAGAAAGGATCCGAGAAAACTAAAGCGGAACCTTATTATTACCGCATTGTCGGCTGTAGCATTTATTGCAATCTTTTTTTGGATTGGCACCTACTCGGGAGAAAGCAACAGGTCAGCTGCGTCTAGTTCGTCTTCAAAAGCTGAATCGTCAAAGGCAAAATCGTCGCAAGAAGATGATGACAGTTACGAAGACACTGATAGCGATGACTCTGATGATGAAGAATCATCAAGCACAGAAACATTCAACGCAAATGACTACAACACTGGGATCACTTATGAACAGTTGGCACGGACTCCAGACGACTACAAGGGCAAGAACATCACTTTAACGGGCGAAGTTATTCAAGTCGTTGAGGGTGACGATGAAACTGATTTGCGTGTTGCAGTTGATGGTAATTATGACAATGTAATTATGGTCGGTTATGATCCAGATATTATGAACGGCTCTCGCATTCTAGAAAATGACAAGATCACCTTCTATGCTGAAAGCTTGGGTACCACCACTTACAAATCTACCATGGGTGGCAAAATCACAGTTCCATTGGCTTTGGCCAAGAAGATTGATGACGCCGGAACTGCTCCCGACGACTATGGTGATTAGTTCCTTCCCCCACACAAGCGGCGTCCCCGTGCAAGCCGGAGAGTGGGGCTTGTATCGCATACCAATAAAGAAGGTGATCCATCATGCTAAAAAAAGATAATTGCCATCTTACTCATTGTTTTGTTGGCTGGTGCAACAACAGCCTGCGCTAGTGACCAAGACGATGATCAAAATGTCGAGCAGTTTAACTGAGTGTTGGCTGGATACAAAAAAATCCCCGGCCGCTGTGGCCGAGGAACAGTTGTTTCTGTCAAACGTAACTACTGTCGCAATTTGGCTGTTTTTATAGCATCTGGTGTCAATTGAATCCAGTGAATATATTCACCGTCCGAAAGATCGACAAGCGCCTTGCCAGATAGCAAAGCTGCTAGCTCATCAGCTCCAATGTTCGGAGTATCTGAAAACGCTGAATAGAAAAATTTAGTTTCAGGAAGATCCCACACATCGTTAGAATCACTGACAATTTTAATATTACTATTTTTTACCGTCACGAAAGGCCACCTCAATTCATGAAGAAAAAACAAAAACGTGTTAAACGCCCACAAGGAGAAATTAACCAGAGATTTGACGAGCAATTGTCTTACTTAAGCTATGCAGCGGATGGGTATGACACTCAGGATCACTCTCTCATAAAAATGGCCACCGCTCCTCTACGAACACTTTTTCTAAAGCAGAACATGGGGGAACCACTGATTGAGCAACTGAAAATTGATCCGGAAAAAACGGATTTTATGTCTTCTGTAGCTCTAGGAGAAGGAACAGTGATTTACGGTGGCCCAGTATTAGCTGGATGGAGCAAAGAAAAACCACCGGAATTGCCCAAACCCGAGTATTTACCGCTTTGCTATAATCCTTCAGCAAATATTTTACACCCTATCCCGTTAAAAAAATGGTGGAATGGAAGGTTACTTGTATTCCAAGACCATATCATAACTCGCCAAGATATCGTCAGATATGTTGCTAATCAAGACGGTGGAGCGCATGTGGACCGAACACTTATCAAAGAATACGATGATCTACTACGCGGAATGTATTCTGCCAAGATTGTTCGAGATAACCTGCCGAAAGACATAAAAAATATGCATCTAGCATTACTCCGTCAGCTTGTCGACGAGACTATGAAAAGCTTTCAAAAATTGGGGCTATTTCCACAAAATGTCACGTATGATAGTGGCTCTAACAAATACCAGCAAGCTTACCTTCTATCTGATCCAATGATAGCACATATTTGCTCGTTAAACGAGACCACGTCATTGTCCAATACTATTAAAATAGCGTCTACCCTTCAAACCTTGGCCGGTCTGGGTAGACGCCAAACAATTACTCGGAGTCATAAGGCTCTTTGCATACTAAATTTTACCAGAAAAGGAGGAAGATTGCATGGCACAAATCTCAAAAACCGCGAATGGGTCCTGGGCGTTTCGTGCATCCACCGGCAAAGATGACATAAGGCGGCAGGTATACAAGTCGGGGTTTAAAACCCGGCGCGAAGCAACAATTACCGCTGCCAAAATAGAAGAAGAACTCGACTCGGGAAAGATTGTCAGTGATCCGACATTTGCAGACTACTTCGACAAGTGGATTGAGGCTTACAAAATTGGCCGCCATTCAGAAGTCACTGACGAATGGTACACGATTGTCGCCGGTTACATCCGAGAATACTTCAAAGATACCAAGCTCTCAGTCATCGATAGAACCGCCTATCAGGCGTTTCTGGACTGGTTGGGTACAAATCCTCGTAAGCGAAGCGAGCAGCCCCTATCACGCTCCACAGTATCTCGTGTGAACTCCTACGTGCGAGCCGTGTTGAAAGATGCCATTGAAGATGGCCTAACCAAACATGACTTCACTCGTCGTGCCATCATTTCTGGAAAGCCTGCTAAAGATCCATCCGCTAAATTTCTTTCTGTGGAAGAATTCAAGCATGTTATTGAGATTGCTGACCGCCATGCAGACCTATCCCATCTGAGCAACTACGTCGTCTTGATCATGGCTTACACAGGAGCGAGATTTGAAGAAGCAATTGGTATCAGCTGGGACCGCGTCAATTTCAAGGAACAGACAATTACTATCGATCGTTCTTGGCAGTATAAGAAGCGGAAACAGCACGATAATTTCGGCGGGCTGAAAAATGCACAGTCATTGCGCACAGTGCCAATCCCATCCCAACTAGTACTGATCCTGAAACGTCTACGAAAAGAACAGCAAGAAAATGCACTCAAAGATGGTTACCGAGACTCAGACAACTTGGTGTGCCGAAATGACTGGCACCGTGTTGTGACCAACGAAACCGTCAACAATACTGTCAAACGCCTTTGTGGCTATGCCAAGACAAAAAATGTCATCACCAGCCACGGCCTCCGTCACTCGCACGGATCGATGCTTCTATTCGCCGGTGTCGATATTATGGCCATCTCGCGACGCCTTGGTCACGCCAGTATTCAGATTACAATGCGTGTCTATTTGCATGAAGTTGATGAGATGAAGCAACGAGACGACAAAAAGATTATTGATGCTCTAAGCACCATTTAAAGGTATACCAATTATTTTTCCAATTTTTGAGGTTGCTGTATCCCTCTCCCCCTATATGTTTGATAGGTATGTGTGCAATTGTGTGCAATAACCAATTATTTTAGCCGTTTTTTCGGCTCCATTGCACACAAATTGCACAGTAACGAAAAGTGAATTCTTAGTTTCAAAAAAATAAGCCCTCCACCCGCGTTAGCGAGCAGAGGACTTTTTTGTAATATGCTTAAAATGGATTGATCGAACTAATGCCGATCTGCAAACGATCAAGCGGTTCTCCAAACAAGCCGGCATATGTGTCTGTGTACTGTGGCAAACTCGTGCCATCATCACATACAACGCCGAGCCAGCCAGCCCGTTGTGTCGTCTGACTGCGGTAATACGCTTGCTTGTACGACTCACCAGCAGGAGTAAGAAAGATGATCTGGACTCCATCAATCACTTCGCCAGCATTACCGGCACAGCCGTTGACCGTATCATTGCGATCACCTTTGGTTACCCAAGGCAGCCAACCACTCTTGACTGTGTGAACACGATACTTAACGCTACCATGATCAACTTTGATGTACAGCAGATCGTGCTGATGATTAGGCATACCAGCAAATCCATTGTCACCAGATCCAAAATTAGTAACCTCATCAAGCCAACTGCCACCGAGCAAGTGCAGAGCGTAGGTCGCGTTGACATTACCAGATATAGTTGCTTGTGGCCGCAAACTTTCTGCCGCTGGTGCACTCGGGGACGGATTGACAGTAGTTGTGCCATTAGCCAGATCTGCCGCCAATTTTTCCTTCGTAATACCCCATCGAGCCAGATACCCATATGGATCAGTATGATCACCCCAAATATGCTGCGTTACCCACAAATGAGACTTGATGCCAGGCGTTCCAGCACCGCCAGCGTCCAAACTAGTCGGAATGCCATATTGAGCGGCCATATCACGTGCAAGCTCAATATAAACGGCATAATCCTTCTTGAAAGTTTCGGGATCACTAGTGTGGCCCAATTCAATTTGGACCGGGCTGTTAGCATTTGCCACTGTCCCAGCGCCCCACTGAACATAACCGGGTTCACCAACTTGATAAACCTGCCCGCCATCGCCTACAACAAATGCCGTATAAGCAATTTCAGCAGCAATATTGTTTTTGAAGTAAGCGGCATTTGCACGCGCACCAGATTCAGCACCAACATCATGTAGGATAATGTAAAGTCGATTAGCTACTTGCGATGAACCTTCATTTGCACCCAAAGCAAATTCTTTGTTGATGGTATAACTCATACTATTTTACCTCCTCGTTAGGCTTAACAATTTGATAAACGCCAACGGATGCAAGTCCTGACAGCATTCCTGCCAGCGCATAAGCACCGATTAAGGGAAGATGGCCAAAAGCCATCGCCCAAACGCAGGCCAGTAAAATACCCGTTCCAATTGATAGAACGGGTAGCAGTTTGCCCTCTGCAGGTGTATATCGTTTGAAGATCTCGGTGAAACCAGTAGTGATCGGTGCGATTACAAATGCAATGGCTAGTACCTGAAGTAGTTCATTTTGCATGTCTTAGTTCCTCCAGTTCTCTTATTAACTGTACGTTTTTGTTTTTCAGCTCTTCATTTTCTTCTCGGAGCCTATCGTTGTCTTTATTCACCCGGTCCAGTAAATCCATAGCCTCATCATGTTTGTTCTTACGTTTACCCTCATGGTAGGTCAGATAAGCTACAAGCGTTGAAACGATGGTTGCAATGTATGGAGTAGAATCGACAATGAACTTAGTTATCGCTGCTGTCACGGCTGTCACTCCTTC
>NZ_JBREBQ010000048.1:0-18594 GCF_052906625.1 Geobacillus sp. CCR
GTCATACGGAACGACCAGCGATGGTAAAAAAAGGATAGCCATCGCTCGTCGTGTTGGTCAAAAAGTTATTCTGAAAAACTAAATAAAAAATCCTTTGTTTTGACCTTGTTAGGGTGCGAAATGTGAGTTAATACATAGCCGCCGTCCACTTTTTTCGCCGTCGTGCGGATGCCGGACGCGTCCGAGCCGGCTTCCGGTTCCGTCAAGGCGTAAGCTCCCCAGCGCGGCTCCTCCTTCGTGAAAATGGACAAAAACCGCCGTTTCTGCTCCGGCGTGCCGCTCGATTGAATCGGCGGCCCGCCAAGGCCAGGGCCGGGAAGGGAAAGGGCGATGCCTGGGCATCCCCACGCGAGCTCCTCAGCGGCGATGACGGCCACGCGGTTGCCTTCGCGCTCTTTTTTCTCTTTCTTTCCTTCCGCATGAGACGGCGGACGCCCTCCGCCAAACGAAGACGCATTCAGCTGGATGCCCATTTTGTTGACTTTTTGCAGCCATTCGTCCGGCACTCGCCCGAGCCGGTCGGCCTCCAGCGCGATCGGGCGCACTTCATGTTTAGCAAACCAATGAACGAGTTCTTTGATTTGTTTTTGCTGCGGTGAGAATTCAAAGGAAATCATGGCGCCACCCTCTCTTTCCGTTTGCCCAGCAGCTGTTCGCCGCGGCGGATGAGCCAGTCCGTTTCCCGGCCGTACAGCATCACTTGCGCTTGGGCGTCGCGCATCCATTTTTCGGCTGGGTATTCTTGCACGTACCCGTGCCCGCCGAGCATTTGCACGGCCTGATCGGTGACATAGCGCAGGGAACGATGAGCCCGCGACAACGCCCTCCAGGCGTAGCCGCCCGCCTGTTCATCCCCTTGGTCAACCGCAGCGGCCGCTTGCCATACAAGCAGTTTCGCCCCGCGGCATTCGAACGCCATCTCTGCGATCGTAAATGACACCCCTTGGAACTTGGCGATCTCTTGTCCGAACGCCTTTCTTCCCGCAGTGTATTCAATGGTGTAATCAAGCGCCGCCTCCATCAAGCCGACTTCCTTCGCCGCTTCGATGACTTGGTTTCGGGCGCGCACGCGGTTGAGCAATGCGTCCGCTTCCGGTCCGCGGGCAACGAGTTGTTCCGGACCGGCGTACACTTCCGCAAACCGAAGGCGAGCGATGCCGGCAGCAAGCAGCCCAAGCCTTATGTCTCCTTCTTCGATCTCCCATACTCGCTCATCAAAGGCGAGCAATACCGTTTCCTCTTCTTCGTCCCTAGCGGCGATGACCGCCCAGTCGGCTTTCGACGCCAAGCGGACTGGAGACGACACCCCGTCCACAATATATCCGCTGCCGCGCCGGCGCACGCGAATCGCTTCCTTCAGCGGTTCTTTTTGTTCCGCTTCGTCGATCCAGGAGACAGTCGGCCATCCGCCTTTCGCCATCTCCCGGTACCGGTGCCACACGCGGTGCTCGGAAGACAGACGAAAGAGGGAAGACGCCTCTTGCGCCCCCGGAAGCCCTTGAATGACGCCTAAATCGCCATAGCTGAGCCCTTGCCAAATGAGCGCTTGCGACAGAAGGGGCAGTTCCAAGCCTCCCCACGATTCCGGGAGCTCGAGCGCCGACAAGCCGAGCTCATCCACCCGGTCACTCAAGTCAGCCGAAACGGTCCGGCGTTTCTCACATTCTCTCGCGGCCGGCCGAATTTTCTCGACGGCAAGGCTGCGGGCGACTTGAAAAAACGCCTGTTCTTCTTCAGTCGGTTGAAACGAAATCACCTTGTCCCTCTCCTTTTCCATTATGATTGGACAGCGGGAATAAACTCGCTGGCCCATTCACGCAGCTTCTTTTTGTCGATTTTGCCGATGATGTTTTTCGGCAGGTAGCCGACCTTTTTCAAAAAGCGCGGGCTTTTGTATTTCGCCACCCGCTTTTGGCAAAACTCGATCAGCTCCTCTTCGGTCACTTGGGACCCACGTCGGACGACGACATATGCGGCGACTTCTTCCCCCATTTTCGGCGAAGGGACGCCGACAACGCCGGCTTCAAGCACATCCGGATGGGACATAAGCAGTTCCTCGATATCGCGCGGATAAATGTTGAATCCGCCGCGAATGATGACATCTTTTTTCCGGTCGACGATAAACACGTACCCGTCTTCATCGATGCGCGCCATATCGCCGGTATACAGCCAGCCGTCGCGCAGCGCTTGGCGCGTCTCTTCGTCTTTTCCGTAGTAGCCTTGGAAAACGTTCGGGCCGGAAACAATCAGTTCTCCGACTTCGTTCGGCGGCAGGCGGTTGCCGTGTTCATCGACGACAGCCACTTGCACGCCAGGCAACGGAAGCCCGACCGACCCCGGCTTGATCGGCTTCGTCGGATCGGTCGCCGTCACAATCGGCGCCGCCTCGGACAGTCCGTATCCCTCCAAAATCAGGCAATTGAACTTGCGTTGAAACTGCCAAGCGAGCGACGGCGGCAACGAAGCCGAGCCGGACACGCACGCGACCAAACTGGATGTGTCATAGCGGTCCGCCTCGGGGCAATAGCACAACGCATGGAACATCGCTGGCACCATCGCCGTATGCGTCACCCGATGCCGTTCGATCGTCTCCAGCACTTTTTTCGGCTCGAAATACGGCAGGAGGACGATCTTGTCGCCCAATAACAGCGCGACGTTCATCATCGTAAAACCGAACGCATGGGAGATCGGCAGCACGCCAAGACCGACGCGGTCATATTCGGTAGGCAGCCGCTTCGCCATCTCGGCCGCTGCTTCCGCGTTGGCATACAAATTGCGGTGCGTCAGCACGACCCCTTTCGGCTGACCGGTCGTTCCTGATGTGTAAAGCAAGGCGGCCGGATCGTGTTCGCTGATCGCCACCTGCGGCATGCTGGCAGGAGCTTGCTCCATTCTTGTTCGCAGAGAGCGCGGTGAATGAGGATCGTCAATCGTAAACATCACCGGAGGCGCCGGCAAGCCATTGGCGGCCTCTTTCGCTTTCGCCCACAGCATTTCCGCCGTCAGCACAACTTTCGGTTCGCAGTCTTTAAAAATGTAATGGAGCTCCTGCGTCTGCAACAGCGGCAACACCGGCACGACAACCGCTCCTGCTTTCAAGACGCCGCTGAAGGCGACTACTACTTCCGGGCTGTTCGGCATCGTTACAACAACGCGGTCGCCCGGCTTGACCCCAAGTTCAATCAACGCATGAGCCAGCTGGGACGAACGGGCGTCGCAGTCCACGTTCGTATATTCGTTTCCTTCAAAAATCAGTGCCGGATAAGGACCGAACCGCTCGATATTTTTCGTCCAAACCGTTCGTAAATCCATTCCCCCGTCTCCTTTAACCAAATTAGGCGGGCCTGCGAAAAAGGCCAAGCCCGCCGCCTTTCGTCTCCTTCCTTCTGACGGTCGGCGCTGTTGTCAATGCACGGAAAAACATGCCGGCCGGCTTTCTTGTTGTGCTTATTGGTTTTGATTGGCGCTGTTGTAGGCGGACAGCACTTCTTGGAGCCGCAGCGCCAGCCCCATGTCCCCGTCAATGCGAAGCCGCCCGCTCATAAACGCTTCCGTTCCGTTGAGCTCGCCGTCCACCATTTTTTTAAAATCCTCGCTGTCCATGCTGAGCGTGCAATCAGGCGTTTCTTGCTCCCCTTCAATGACAAATCCAGCGTCTGGGCGAAGGACGACTTGGTACACCCCCGCATCAGACCCGCTTAAGTTAAACTGGTACACCGCGACAATCCCATCGGCGCGGGATGGGTCTTCCCTCAATTGCGAATCGATCAGTTGGAAAATGTCTCTTACCGTCGTCATCTTCATGGCCTCCTTAAAAATTTAGAACTGTCTGAAATTTCATTTTGTACTTTTACTATATCGCGTTTCCGTTTCATGTCCTATCCCGAAAATCGTCGGAACTTTCTTTCCTCCCTCGCGGCGCTCCCCGATGTTTTTACGCCTTTAAAGCATGGAGAAGCGCGCGCTCATCGATCAGTTCCAAATAGCGCCGATAAAGCGGAAACGCCGGCACGATGCGCGGCAACAGCTGCAACGCCTTCGCTTTCGATCCTTTTGCCTTCATTTTTCCGGTCATGAGCGCCAATGGAACGTTGATGTTGCCGCCCCAAAATTGGTGGGCGATATCGCCGGTCGTCTTGATGGCGACATCAGGCGCATCGATTGCCTGCCCGAAATAAATGGCGTAGTTTTCACCGGTTTCCGGCCGCCTCGCATCGATGCTGATGACCGCCTCCGGATCGGTCAAATAAAAGACGAACGCGGCGCGGGAACGGCGGATTTGTTCTCCAATCCGATTGATTTGCTCCACCTCGTTGCCGTATTCCTTATACGCTGGATGCCGCTCCCACCAGCTGCGCAGCTCAAATTCCGTCCTTGGGCGCGACGGAATTTGCATAAACTCGCCAATCACCCGATACACATGAGCATCATCACGAAACAATGCCATATCCGTTCACTCCCTTCAACCGAGTATGCACTCTCATTTTGGCGTGAAACAACGCCGCCGGCAATTCCGATGATTGCCGGGGAGACGAAAAACGCAAGACATCTCCGTCCGGAGTTGTTGAAACAAGAATCAAGCGCACCAAAGCGGCAAAACAAAAAAATGGCTGCCCCGTTTGTTTGGGGCAGCCGTTTTGGCCAAAATGGCTGCAACGATTCTTTTTATTACAATCCGCTTACAAATTCGCCAACCGCATGACGTCGCGGGCGATCATCAACTCTTCATTGGTCGGGATGACGAGCACTTTGACCGGCGAATGAGGATAGCTGATGAACGCTTCCTTGCCGCGCACTTTGTTTAGGATGGGATCCCAGTAAACTCCCATAAACTCGAGGCCGCGCAACACTTTCGCCCGCACGACTTCGCTGTTCTCGCCGATGCCGGCGGTGAAGATGATGGCATCGACTCCGCACATGCGCGCCGCATACGAGCCGATGTACTTATGAATGCGGTTCGCAAACACTTCAAGTGCCAGTTCCGCGCGCTCATTTCCTTCGGCGGCCGCTTTTTCCAAGTCGCGCAAATCGCTCGAGATGCCGGACAGACCGAGCATGCCGCTCTTTTTGTTCAGCACTTCAATCACTTCATCCGCAGTCATTCCCGTTTTTTCCATAATGTACGGGATGAGCGCCGGGTCGATGTTGCCGGAGCGCGTTCCCATCGCCACGCCGGCTAATGGCGTAAAGCCCATGGACGTGTCGATCGACTTGCCGCCCTCAACCGCCGCGATGCTCGCCCCGTTGCCTAAATGGCACGAGATGAGGCGCAGCTGTTCGATCGGTCGGCCGAGAAGCTCCGCCGCCCGCTGGGTGACGTATTTGTGCGACGTGCCGTGGAATCCGTACTTGCGGATGCCGAATTTCGTGTAATACTCATATGGCAAGCTGTATAAAAACGACTGTTCCGGCATCGTCTGGTGGAACGCCGTGTCAAACACCGCCACGGCCGGCACGTCCGGCAGCACTTCCTGAAACGCCCGAATGCCGACGAGGTTGGCCGGGTTATGGAGCGGAGCGAGCTCGGACACTTCTTCAATTTGCTTGATGACGTCCTCGGTGATGAGCACCGAATCACTGAACTTCTCCCCGCCGTGGACGACGCGGTGCCCGATGCCGTCAATTTCGTCAAACGAACGGATAATGCCGTAGCGAATGAGCTTATCAAGCAGCATTTTAACGGCCGCGGCATGATCCGGAATCGCCGTCACTTCTTGATGTTTTTCACCGTTTACGACAATGGTGAAAATCGCGTCGTCAAAGCCGATCCGTTCGACGACCCCTTTGGTCAACACCGTTTCTGCCGGCATCTCAAACAGCTGGAATTTCAACGAGGAACTTCCCGCATTAATGGCTAGCACTTTCGCCATCGAAAACACAGCTCCTTTTTTGCCAAAATCCGCTCGCGCTTACCGTTAGTGTGCGCGATTGGGCGCCGTTTCACTATGCCTTTTTCATTGTATGCCTCCCGTTTTCGCGTTTCAAGCGCGGCTTTGTTTCGCAACCGGTTGCAAGAAAAAGTTTTTATGTTGTGAAAAATGAAAACGGAGCTGACCGAAAAGGTCGGTGAAAAACAGCGATTCTTCGATGAAGAAAAGAGCAACATTTATCATCTTGAGCCGAGAAGACCCCCCACTTCCACGCGTGAGCGCAAGGGGAGGAAGATGCAACCTCTCGTTTTGTGAAGGGGCTTGACGGCCTATACGGTGATCAAAAAGGGCGTCCCGCTGCGTTTGGGACACCCTTTCGTCAACATTCTTTTTCCTCGGTGATCCAGGCGTCGATTTTCGCCATCATCGCCTGCATCGCCGATTTGTTGGAAAACCGCGGCAGCTCGACAAGCAGCACGTGTTTTGGCTTTTTGACGTTCGGCCCTTTCTTTTGCAAAATCAACACGCTTTTTGCCGCCTGATCGTTTTTAAACATCGACAGCGGCAGCTGCAAGACTCCTTGGACAATGGCCGCCTCTTTTAAAAATTCGTTCAGCTGCCCCGCCTGCGGGCTCGAGAACAACATATTCGGGATGAGGAAAAACAAGTAGCCGCCCTCTTTCGTATAGCGCAAGCTTTGCTCGATGAACAAATGATGGGCATACGACCGGCCTTCCTTCGCTTTTAAGGCGAAGCGGGCGGCATTGTCGTCATCCGGGTAATAGCCGACCGGCAGATCGCAGACGACGACGTCAACCGGCTCAACAAACAGCGGCCTTAGGCTGTCTTGGTTAAACAGCTGCACCGGATGCTTTTGCAAGTTCGCGTTGACGTACGCCAATTTGACAAGCAGATCATCGACATCGCTGCCGTAGCTCGCCGCCTGTTTTCCTCGAAGGCCGTTTAACACCGCCGTCAATAAATTCGCCGTGCCGACGGCCGGGTCGAGGATCTTAAGCGCCAAATGCGAGCGCGTAAACTCGCGGACCAAATACGCCAAAAACAAACTGACCGCATCCGGAGTCATTTGGTGGTGCGGCTGAACATGCTTGCGCATCCCTTTTAACACCGCAAGCTGAAACGCCTTGCGGATTTCTTCGTTTTGAAACCGTTCCAGCATCAGTTCGCGATACTGCTTTTTCAGCCGTTTCGCGTTCAGCTCGCTCACTTCGCTTTGCAGCACGTCGCCGTGGAACAAATTCTCCCCCGTCTCCGCGACGGCTTCTAAATACGTGCATTGCAATTCTTCTTGCAAAAGTTGGGCCGTTTCATCGAATACCGTGAACAACCGTTCGACTGGCGTCATCATCTGTACGTCCCCACCTTTCTGCCAACGTCCCTTCTGTATATTGTACGACCGTCCGCCTCGCGCCGCAAGAAAAGCGCCGATAGGAACGAAAAGGCCCCGAACGGGTCGGGGCCTTTTCATTATTTCGCCGCTTTCGCCGCTTCAATCGCCGCTTCGTAGTTCGGATGGTTCGTCACTTCCGGCACGTATTCGACATACGTCACTGTGTCATTGCTGTCGATGACAAACACGGCGCGGGCAAGCAGGCGCAGTTCTTTGATCAAGACGCCGTATGCTTGTCCGAACGAAACATCGCGATGGTCGGACAACACTTGAACGTTCTCAATGCCGGCGGCGCCGCACCACCGCTTTTGCGCAAACGGCAAATCGACGCTGATCGTCAACACTTTCACATTGTCGAGCTTTGCCGCTTCCTCGTTAAACCGGCGCGTTTGCGCGTCGCAAACTCCGGTGTCGAGCGACGGAACGACGCTGATCAGGCGGACGTGCCCTTTCGTATCCGCGAGCGTCACTTCCTGCAAGTTTTGATCAAGCACGGTGAAATCCGGCGCTTTGTCGCCGACTTTCACTTCGTTGCCGACAAGCGTCACCGGCTGCCCTTTAAACGTCACATAGGCCATGGGTTCTCTCCCCCTTTAGAGAAAATATGTACTACTTCCATACTAAAACGCGGAACGGAATTTTTCAACGATTTTGTCCGTTCATGACAGCAGACAAACAAAAGGCCGGACGCCAACGGTCCGGCTAAATGTCAAAGTCGTCTGCTTTTTGGCCTGCGGCGCCGTCTTTCTTGTTTTTCTTCAGCATCGCCTGAATCTTCTCAAACGCCTGCGGCGCGACATCGAGAATTTTTTCGTATAAGTGCGTGCTTTCATCCAAATGGAGCAGCTTCACCCCGGACGAGTTGACGACGAGAAACGCAATCGGCGTAATCGAGACGCCGCCGCCGCTGCCGCCGCCAAACGGATGTCCGTTCCCTTGGGCCTGCCCGTTCCCGTCGGCTTGCGCCCCTTGGCGGCCATTTTGTTGGCCGTCAAGCATAAACTCGCTGCCGCCGGCGGCAAAGCCAAACCCGACTTTCGAAACGGTCAAAATGACACTGCCGTCAGGCGTCTCCACCGGGTCGCCGATAATCGTATTGACGTCGATCATTTGTTTTAAGTTTTCCATCGCTGTTGTCATCAGCCCTTGAATCGGATGGTTCGTCATCGTCATTCCTCCTAGTAGCCTTCATTTGCCTGCTTGGCCGCCAATGGGTTTCGCTTTGGCAGCCGCCGTCCGCGCCAATGTTTGACCACTCGCAATCCTGCTACCATAGCATGCCCGATTCGAAACTGAATCATACATAAAAACACCGTTTCCGAAGCGGCCCGATCGTAGGCCGGAACGATGACGACAGCCGGAGTTGTTTTCATGTTCATATAGCGGCTCGCCGCGCCGATGATCATGTATTTCAGCGACCAGCCAAGCCCCACGAGCAAGCCGGTTGACGCGGCGTCGCCGGTGCCGATTCTCGTTTTCCACTCCCATTTCGTAATCGTCACGTGGCGATAAAATTGTTTCATAATTTCATGCAAGTCGACGACTTGCTCGAGAAACCGTTTCAGCTGTCGAAACAGGTCAGCGATTTTTTTTAGGGTCAATTTCCCTTTCTTTTCCTCCTTCCCGCGCGTTCCCTCCACTCCTTTTTTCTGGAGAAACGCCACTCCCGGCGCATCCGGATCCATGTCCAGCTTGATGAACGGAATGCGGACAGTATAGCGGAGGAGGCCAAACAGCGTGCGCACCACGATTTTGCATTCATCGTCGTCTTTCACATGGCGAAACACGACCGTCACCGATACTTTCATCCAGGCGACGAGAAGAAGCAAAAGAACAACCGTTGCGATGACCGCGATGACTGCTTTCAATGTCCGCCCTCCCTTTCATCATACATTGTCGCCATCTGGAAAAAAAATAAACCTGCCGTTTCGGCAGGCGGACATTGGTTGACGTTCTGTTCTTGATGCAGGCGGATTGTTACTCGCGGACGACGATCGTATCCGCGAACTGGTCATGCATCCCTTTTTTCTTTTCGGAAAACGCAACAAACAAAAAACCGATGAACAGCAATTTTTTCGCGATGAATTTGCCGACGACTTCGCGAAACAACACGGTCAGCCAGGTGAGCGGCTCGCCGCGCTCATCGACCACTTTTAAGCCGAACACCATTTTGCCAAGCGTCTGCCCAAACGCTTTCGTCATCAACACGAAATAGGCGTAAAAGACGACGGCGGCCGCGACCGTCGCTGGCGCGAACAAACCGTCCTGCGCAAGCGGCCAATCGAACAGGCGAAAAAGCGGCCAAACGATGAGCCGGTTGAGGCTCGAGACAACAATGACATCAAGGCAATACGCCCAAAAACGAAGCCAAAAGCCGCCGTAGCAGAGGGGGCGCTCTGCCGGCGGGAGATGATGATCCGCCAGCGTCGCCGTTATTTGCATGTCCGTCATGTTTCCACTCCTTTATTCGGCGTATAAATACATAAGCCGCGGCGAGGAAGGGCGCGACAACAGGCGGATGAGCCCGGCCGCCTCGCTGTCCGGCTTCATCCGGTTCGACACCATCTCAAAGAGAGAGCTCCACGGCGCATCGTTCACGTATTTTACGACTTGAGCGCCGGTTAAATGATGCTCTTTTTTGAGCGCAGCGATCGCGTCATCCAAGTAGCCGAACTCGTCGACAAGGCGGAGCGCCTTCGCCTGTCGCCCGTCATAAATGCGGCCGTCCGCCAGCTTGCGCACCGTGTCTTCCGGCAGCTTTCTCCCTTTGGCTACCACATCAACAAACGCATCATACGAATCATTGATCAGCCGCTGCAAAATCTTCCGTTCCGCTTCGGTCATTTTGCGCGCCGGATTCATGATGTCTTTGTACGGCCCGCTTTTGATCGTGACAAGCTCCACGCCGTACTTCTTTGCCAGCCCTTCATAGTTGACGCTTTGCATGATGACGCCGATGGAGCCGGTGATCGTCTCCGGGCTGGCGAAAATTTTATCGCCGGCCGCAGCGATATAGTAACCGCCCGAGGCGGCCATGGCCCCCATCGATACGTAAATCGGCTTGTTCGTCTTCTTTTTCAGCTTCATCAGCTGATCGTAAATTTCCGCGCTTTCCGCGACACCGCCGCCCGGCGAATTGATGCGCAAGATGATCGCTTTGACGTCTTGATCCTCTTTCGCCTGTTTGATCATTTGCAAAAACGTTTGGTGGTTGTACTGTGATGAGGAAAGAAGCGACTCCGCTTCCCCCGCATCTTGAATAACTCCGTTCACTTCCAACACAGCGATTTTTTTCAACGGGTCGCCCTCGGCGATGACTTCTTCGCTAAATGGCGACTCCATGAGCGCCAGCCAGCTTTCCGACCAGCCGCCGGCCTTGTCGGACAAAAGAACGCCAACCGCTTGAACAAGCACCGAGATCACAAACAAGGCGGCGGCGATGGCCAACGCGGTCCATCGTTTTCGATTCATCGTCTTCCCCCCTGCATCGGCTGCCCATATTTTTAGAATCCTGGCAAACGTGGTACAATATTCATTGTACATCGATTGATTAGATGATGCCATCGGGAGGACGCAAAACATGGATATGGAACGCAACCGTCTTTATTTTTTTTATAAGCGCGACGACAAGCTCATCGAACGGGTGAAGCCGCTCATTGAGCTGGCAGAGCGCGGTCCGTTTGTGGTCGTCGACGACTATCGGGAAGCGAACATCATCGTCAGCATCGGGGATGACGGCGCGTTTTTGCAGGCGGTGCGGCAGACGGGATTTCTTCCTGACCGTTTGTACGTCGGCGTGTCCGTCTTGCCGGCGCGCGGGTTTTACTGCGATTTCCATATTGACGACATCGATCATATGGTGGAAGCGGCGAAAAATTGGAAACTCGAAGTGCGGCGCTACCCAATCATCGAAGTGACGATCGACGGCGCGGCTTCGTTTTTCTGCTTAAACGAATGTTCGATCCGCTCGCAAATCATTAAAACGATGGCGATCGACGTTTTCATCGACGACTTGCATTTCGAGACGTTCCGCGGCGACGGCATCATCGTTTCGACGCCGACCGGCAGCACCGGCTACAATAAATCGGTGCACGGAGCGGTCGTCGATCCGCTCTTGCCGTGCTTTCAAGTGAGCGAACTCGCCTCGCTCAACAGCAACCGCTATCGGACGCTCGGCTCGCCGTTCATTTTGAGCGGCTCGCGGACGTTGACGCTGAAAATGTCGGAAGAAACAAGCCATTTTCCAATCATCGGCCTCGACAATGAAGCGCTCAGCATCCAGCATATTGAGCGGATTGACATTCGTTTAAGCGACCGGGTGGTCAAAACGGTGCGCCTAAAAGACAATTCGTTCTGGGATAAAGTGAAACGCGTCTTTTTGTGAAGCGTGTGTCTGTTCTCCCGGCGAAACACCGGATCTAAAATGGCGAATCCGTTCGACGCGCATGCGGCAAGAGGGTGTCTCGCAACGAGACACCCTCTTGTTTGGCCGCTGTGCGGACATCGCTCCGCTTCTGGCAACGGCCAGCTCAATCGGCTCTTTCTGCTTACAACGACCGGCCGGCAAGGCGGGCTTCCCGCTCGCGCAGCTCGACGCGGCGGATTTTTCCGGACGCCGTTTTCGGCAAATCGTCGACAAACTCGATTTTGCGCGGGTATTTGTACGGCGCCGTCAACTGTTTCACATGTTCTTGCAGGGCCGGAATCAGAGACGGATCGTCTTTGTCGACCCCGTCGCGCAACACGACAAACGCTTTGACAACATGGCCGCGCACTTCATCCGGACTGGCGACGACGGCGCACTCTTTTACGGCTGGGTGCTTGACAAGCGCGTCTTCGACTTCAAACGGGCCGATCGTATAGCCGGCGCTGATGATGATGTCATCCCCGCGGCCTTCAAACCAGAAATAGCCGTCTTCATCTTTGCGCGCTTTGTCTCCCGTAATGTAGTAGTCGCCGCGGAACTGCATCGCTGTCCGCTCCGGATCTTTGTAATAATACTTAAACAGCGCCGGCGTTTCGATATGGACGGCGATGTCGCCGACTTGTCCGGGCGGGCACGGCTCGCCGTTTTCATCGATAATTTCGACGCGGTTGCCTGGCGTCGGTTTCCCCATCGAACCCGGCTTGATGGGCATTCCTTTCATGACGCCGACAAGCAGCGTGTTTTCTGTCTGGCCGTAGCCGTCGCGCACTTCGACGCCGAAATGCTTGGCAAACGTGTCGATCACTTCGCGGTTGAGCGGCTCTCCGGCGGACACGGCGCTGTGCAAATGAGATAGATGATAGCGGCCGATGTCCGGCACTTTCGCCATCAAACGATACTCGGTTGGCGTGCAGCACAGCACATTGATGTTGTATTTTTCCAATAGCTGCAAATATGTTTCCGGCTCAAAGCGGCCGTAGTAGACGAAACCGGTCGCCCCCGAGCCGAGCACCGATAAAAACGGGCTCCAAATCCATTTTTGCCATCCCGGTCCGGCCGTCGCCCAAACGAGGTCGCCTTCTTCAATGCACAGCCAGTTTTTCGCAGCCGTGCGCAAGTGGGCGTACGCCCAACCATGGCAATGGACGACCCCTTTCGGATTGCCGGTCGTGCCGGATGTGTACGACAAAAACGCCATATCATCGCGCGAGGTATCCGCCGCCTCGAGCGTTTCGCTCTCTTTGGCCATGGCGTCTTCAAGCGGAATCCATCCGTCCCGGGGTTCCCCGATGACGAACTTCGTCAAACGTTCGATGCCGTCAATCGGCGCAAATTCGTCCGTATACGGCGCATAAGCGACAACCGCTTTCGCTTCGCTATGGACGAGCCGATATTGCAAATCCTTTGTCCGCAGCATCTCCGAGCTTGGGATGACGACAAGCCCGGCTTTGAGCGCCCCTATATACACTTCGTATGTTTCAATGAGGCGCGGCATCATGACGAGCACTTTATCGCCTTTTTCGAGCCCATGTGATAAGAAAGCGTTTCCAATTTGGTTGGCGCGCGCCATCAAGCGGCCGTATGTAATCTCTTTCGTTTCGCCTTGCTCGCTCTCCCATTTCAACGCGATCCGGTCCGGGTCGGCGGCCGCATGCCGTTCCATTTCCGATGTTAAATTGTAGCGCTCGGGAGCAATCAAGTCTTCCCGCCTCATCGTTCCTCTCCCCCTCTGTCTTGTTTCGCCTTGGCCGGCATCTCTATTATACAAAATAGTCGTTCTATTTTGAATACCGTTTTTCTCATATGAAAGCGGCGGGGAATGCCCCCGCCGCGTAAGCCATCAGTAAGCCATCATTATGAAATTAGAATTGGCGTGCGCCGCCCAATTGTTGCTGCGCCATGGCTACGAGACGTTTCGTGATCTCGCCGCCGACCGAACCGTTGGCGCGCGAAGTCGTGTCAGCGCCTAAGTTCACGCCAAATTCTTGAGCGATCTCATATTTCATTTGCTCCAGCGCTTGTTGCGCACCCGGAACAAGCAGTTGATTGCTGTTGTTGCGTGCCATCTGTTTTCACCTCCTTGTACCTATAGAATGTGTGAAAACAGATGGCGATATGCAGCGATGCTTTTTGGTAAATTTTGAGATTCAAAACAGCTCGGCAAACTCATCGCCCTGCCCTGTTTCTTCATCAATGACGAGCGTTTCTGTGTCATTGACTGCCTTTTCCAGAAGCGGAGCGAGGTCGAGCTGGCTCTCATAATGGAACACTTTTTCTTTTTTTGGCTTCGTTTTCGGCGCTCTTGGCGTAAAAATGGTGCAACAGTCTTCATACGGAAGAATGGAAATATCATGTGTGCCGATTTGCTTCGCCAGCTCGATAATTTCAAGTTTATCCATCGAAACAAGCGGGCGCAAAATCGGGGTATTGGTCACCTCATTGATCACGTACATGCTTTCTAGCGTCTGGCTCGCGACTTGGCCGAGGCTTTCGCCTGTGACAATCGCCAACGCCCGCTGGCGGCAGCGCAGCGCGTCGGTGATCCTAAGCATCGCCCGCCGAGTGGAAATGAGCGAGTACTCGTTCGGAACTCCTTGATAAATGGCTTGCTGCACTTCCGTAAACGGCACGATGTGAAGCTTGATTCTCCCGCCGTATGTCGTCAACTTGCGCACGAGGTCAATCACTTTTTGCTTCGCCCGTTCGCTTGTAAACGGCGGGCTGAAAAAGTGGACGGCCTCGATTTCCAAACCGCGCTTCATCGCCAAATAACCAGCAACCGGGCTGTCGATGCCGCCGGAGAGCATGAGCATCGCCTTGCCGCTCGTTCCGACCGGCAGGCCGCCGGCGCCGAAAATGTCGCGGCACGTGACATATGTCCCGTCTTGGCGCACTTCAATGCGCACGTCAATATCCGGCTCGCGCACGTTGACCCTAAGCCCGTCCGTCTGCCGCAAAATATGCGCCCCCACCTCGTAGTTCAGCTCGTCGCTTCGATACGGAAACTGCTTATCGACGCGGCGGGCGCTCACTTTAAACGTTTTTCCTTTGTATGGGAGCTGGCGGACGGCGGCGAGCGCCGTTTCCTTAATGGCGTCCAGATCGTTTTCGCACTTCATCGCCAGGCTGAACGAATGAATGCCAAAAACGGTTTTCAGCTTTTCGATGATCGGTTCATGCGGCTCGCCGTTTAATAAAATGTACATTCGGTCGCGCATATATTCAATCTGAATCCGCTCGAACGCCTGCAGTTTGCGGGCAATGTTGTTTTTAAGACGCCGGACGAAGATGTTCCGATTTTTTCCTTTCGTCGTCATTTCTCCGTAGCGGATCAAAATGCGGTCATAGTTCATCATCTTATTCCGTTACCTCGCTTAATGTTTTGATCGCCTGCTTGATCGCTGCCACCGCCGGCGCGATTTCTTCCCGGCTGTTGTCAAACGACAAGCTGATGCGAATGCCGCGCTCGGCTCGGTCTTCACCAAGCCCCATGGCCAAAAGCGTCTTGCTCGGCGCCTTTTTTTTCGATGAACAGGCTGACGTCGTCGAAACGTAGATTCCGCTTTTTTCCAGTTCGTGAACAAACACTTCCGGCTTCACGCCGCGCTTTAACGAAAAGTTGATGATATGAGGAGCGGCGCCATCGCGCGGCGTGTTGATCTCGATGTCTGGAATCGCCAAGAGCGCTTCAAGCCACTCGTCTTTCAATGCTTGAAGCCGGCCGATGTCCCGCTCGTAGCGCTCGAGCGCCAAGCGAAGCGCCTTCGCCATCGCGACGATGGCGGCGACATTTTCCGTTCCGGACCGAAGCTGCCGCTCCTGCCCGCCGCCGGCAATCAACGGCGCCAAGCGGACGCCTTCACGGACGTAAAGCAAGCCGGCGCCGCGCAATCCGTGAAATTTATGCGCCGATATCGTGCATAAATCGACACCGGCTTGCTTCAAGTCGAGCGGCACTTTGCTGATCCCTTGCACCCGATCGACGTGAAACAATGTTTTCGGATAGCGGGACAAGAGGGCGCCGATTTCTTCGATCGGCTGCACCGTGCCAACTTCGTTATTGACGTGCATGACCGACACGAGAATCGTATCGTCGCGCAGCGCGCGTTCCACTTGCTCAACCGATACCCTTCCTTCGCGGTCGACCGGCAAGTACGTCACCTCAAAACCAAGCTCCTCAAGCTGGCGGCACGGTTCAGCGACAGACGGATGCTCGATTTTCGTCGTAATGATATGCCGGCCGCGCCGCTGATATTGCCAGGCGACCCCTTTGATGGCGAAATTGTTCGCCTCCGTTCCGCCGGAGGTAAAAACGATTTCGTTCGGCTTAACGCGCAGCATGGCGGCGATTTGTTCACGCGCCTGCGCCAAAAGCCGCTCCGCCTTCATGCCCAGCCCATGGAGCGACGACGGATTGGCAAAATAGTTCGTTGCGACGGCGACGAACGAATCGATCACCTCGGGAAATGGTTTGGTCGTCGCACTGTTGTCAAGATAAATCATCGCTTCCATCCTCCGCTCATTGTCGGCAAAATATCGCTGTACATCGTCCATCTTAACCAAAACAGGCGCCAATCGACAACGAAAACACACCGTCATTTACATTATTCACCAAAAACCCATTGAACAATCTCCCACCTGCGCTTAGAGGTGGGAGATTCTTGGGAACACCCGCCCCACGGCAGGCTGTCAGCCAAGCCATCCCCGTGCGTCCCACGGTTTGGCTGCCTTACGAAGACAGCAAACGAAGCCCCTCATTCAAGATATTCCGGGCGGCGTTCTTGTTCGAGGGAAGAGGCAGAAAAGCTTGTGTTCAGCCATATGATTCTGTGTTTTTTAGGTAAAATAATGGATAATCAATACTCGTGATCGGGTGGTTTATCACTGTTCGCGGCTGTTATCCTCCTGCCATAATTTCTGCACACGGTCAAACGCGCCCGGCTCGACTTCTTCAACGGCCGCCACCGCCTGCCGGAGCGCCTCCTCATAATCATAATGGCGAAATAAAAATTCGGCTTCTTCCAGCCCTTTGCGGACCGCTGGATAGCGGCGGCGGTAGCGGTTGCCGTATTGAATCGTCCGCTCCGCCAGCGTCGCCTGTTCGATCATTTCCACCGTCCGCTCATACAACCGTTCCACAGCCGCTTTCGCCTCCTCCAACGCTTGGTCGACCGCCGGCATGTCAAGCGGCTTTTCTTCAAGACGCGCGGCAACGGCTTGCAAGCTGCGTCTCGCTTCCGCCAATTCAAGCGCATACGGTTCAGGCAGCCCCGGCAGCCGGCTTTTTTGCACAAGGCGGAGCGCCTCGGCCAATGTTTTTCTCATGCCGTCAAGCTTTTCGCGGGCGATCAATTCGTCTTTGCGCAGCGTCTGCAGCATCGTTCGAAACTGTTCATGCTCTTCCTTCATGAGGTCGATCTGAGACACAAGCTGCTCAAGCTCCTCTTTCAGGAGCGAATACGCTGTTTTCGCCTCGGCAACGCGGTCTTGAATGAGAAAAAACCGCTTTTGCAACTGGTGCAGCTGCTTTTCGATGCTCCGGTACTTTTCGAGGTCGCTTGGCGCCAAATGGTAGCTTTGCTGGACGAACAGCGCCTCGGCCTCGGTTTCCTTCGCCTCGGCGGCGAGCTCCTGAAGCATGCCGCTGAGGCGCGGCATTTCCGTTTGCACATATTGATGCGCGAGCACTTCGTTTTCGAGCAAATCGTAGAGCGCGTCGATCTCTTCTTTCAGCTCAGCGACAATCTGCTTCGCTTCTTCGATGCGCAGCTCATGGATCATGGCCAGACATTGCTCGATTTTTTCCCGTTTTTCCTGAAGCGTGCGCTCCATGTGCAAATGGTCAAGGATGTATCCGCGCTCTTCCATCTCTCGATAGCCATCAGCCAACTCAGCGAGCTGAGCTGGCAACGACGTTTGGCATTCGCCAAGAAGTTTGGGAATTTCTTCCATCATGGCTGTGAGCCGGCCGAGCTCTTCCTTCAGTGTCAGAACCACATCGCGCGCCGCCAAATAGTTGCCGGCTTCCGTCAATTCGGCAAACCGCTGAAACTGCTTTTCCGCTTCCGTTAAACGGACGTCAAGCAAGTCGGCAGCCGAACCGAACGTATAACGGTAAGCAAGCAGCGCCTTTTTCGCTTCCCGGTGAGCCGCACGCAGCTCCTCGATCTCCGCCCGGCTTTGTTCCTCGCTGCCGATCAACTCATTCACTTCATGAATGATTTCATGCACTTCTTCCTCAAGACGACGCAATCCGTCGGCGATCTGCCCAAGCAGCCGGCGCGCCTGCCGGTAGCGGTATTTGTCGAGCAGCCGCTCCGCGTCAAACAGCTGTTCTTCCACATTCGGCAGCTTCACTGCCACAATGTCGTCCCATTGCTGGCGCCATCGTTCAAACAGCTGCTCCGTCTCCCCTGTCATATTCAGCTGTTTCACTTTCGCCAGCTCATCCGGCACCGGCCGGTTCATCAAGTTGATTTTCCATTCCTCGAGCCGATCGATTTCCCGGTACATCCGCTTCCGGTACACATGATTATATATGATTGCCCCCGCTCCGAGGAGCAGAACGATCCATGCCATTCCCATCCGCTGATGCCCTCCTTGCATTCAAGCTACTTCTATCGAACAAACGAAAATAGCGGAGAAGGCAAAAATATATGTTTTTCAATGTTTTTATGATACCATGTTAACGACATTTTTTGACCAAAATTTTTATTTTTTTTACAAGAATCTTCACTATTTTTGCTATGATACATAAGGAAGAAAGGAGCATTCCCGTTAGGAGCTTTTCCGGGGACTTGATCAAAAAAAGCCCTCTTGGTATGATGCAGGGGTGTCAAACACATCACTCACCATACCAAGGAGGACTTCAGATGAATTGTACACAA